>JANMHL010000138.1:0-2148 GCA_031375125.1 Novosphingobium sp.
AAAGCCTTCGCCGCCGCTGATTCCCGTCCAAAAGCTGTCCGCAGTTCTGACCGTTACCGCCACGCCTTTCGCTGCGGCTAGAAAGGCACCGCGCTGACAGATCAGTTTCCCGCCCATCGCCTCCAGTCGGACTGGCAGGATATGGCCGGGGCTTTGTCCGCCAACTGCCAGACGGGCCTTGCCGTTTGTTCCGGCGTGGCGGAATTCGCCCAGAAACAGGTTTTCGCCGCCGATCAGATTGGTTCCAGCCGAAATGATCGCGTTGAAAAACCCGCGCTCGGCCCCGTCGCCCAATACTGTGTCGAAGGATACGGCGCTATCCTTCCAAATCATCGCGCCGTTTTCGGCGATTACCGCTTCGCCGGGGTCAAGTTCGATCACCAAGTACTGCGAATCGCTGCCACCAATTTCAAAGTCGATATCGTTGACCAGGGCTGTGGAGGGGTCGACCTGCTGCGCTGTGAACTGCTGTGCGGCGTCCAGCTCGGCCTGATGGCGGCTGCGATCCTGAGCGATGAACTCTTGCGCAGCGGCGCTGAGCGTGAAGGAATCGGATGCCGATTGCGGCGCACCAACCACCCCGCGCCGTCCGAACCCGAACCCGCCGCGCTGTTGCGGCACACCGACGTATTCGCTCATTTTCCGGCTCCCGGCCTATCGTTGAATGGCCCGGGTTAGCAAAAAATGGCTAAGGCATTGCTAAGCCGCCGGAACCGGCACCCGCCGAACCCGCAGGACCTTGATCTGCGGGGCGAGCATCTGGCCCTTCATGATTCCCTGACCCAGCGTGGCTGAACGCGGGGCCTCAAATATCTTGAGCGCCACATCCATTCCTGAAACCACCTGTCCGAACGCGGCATAACCGGCCTGCAATTCGGGATTGGTCGCGGCTGGATCGGCGTCAAAGCCCGACAGGTCTGACAGCAGGATCGAGAAATCGGCCTGCGCGGTACCCGGCGCATTGCGCGCCATCGACAGGGTTCCGGCCTTGTGCTTGATCCCGGTCAGACTGGTTGGTTCATGCGCGATTGGAGGGAATACCTTGGTGGACAGCCCGCGCAGTCCGGTCTGGATGATCCCGTTGGGCTGGGTCCCCCAAGCGAGCTTCATCGCCCGGTAAAACGCAATCCCGTCAAACCGCCGCCCATCAACATAGCGGATGAAATTGCGGACCGTGATCGGGGCCTGTTTGTGGAACAGATCGGCGGTGATTGTGCCCAGCTCAGTCACGAACTCAACCCGGACTACATCGGGCAAGGGCGTGGGCGGCGCGGCGGGGGCGGCCTTCGGCTTCGGCTTGGTCGCCCCGGTCAGGGTGATCAGCGCGGCGGGAAGGGCGGCAAGGACGAATCGGCGTTTCATCGGAGCATGATGCAGCTTGGCGCGGAATTTTGCAGCTACATCCTTTGGCCCGCCCTAAACGGACGATAATTGCCCGTCAGCGTGACATTCAGCCCGCCGCACTGGCCGTTATCTTTGAGTTGCCAACCATCGCGGCTGCGGGCGAAATCTATCTCGCAGGAATACTCATCGCCGGGATCGATGCTGAAGTGGCCGCGCCCGGCAGTGATGAAGATGACACCAGCGGCAGTGCCTTCGTTAGCGGTCAATATCTTGCCGCGCTGATCGAACACAATGTGAATGGCTTGAACCGAAAAGGCATACCATCCGCTGCCGATCGGCGCGATTTCCAAGCCTGCCCCATCATAGCGCGCCGGACGTTCGAACGATGCTCCGAACGGGGCAACCATGGGAAATCCCGGCCAGTCGGCAAAGCTGCGGCGCAGGCAGGTATGGTCGGCACCGCACAGGTCGCGGACGCTCAGCCAGTCCTTTTGCTGAGCGACGGTGATCTGGCTGTGTTTGCGCTGCACCACATAGAACAGCGCAATCGCCCGGTCCCAAGCTGACAGTTCAGGGCTGGCGCAAATTGCCGCTTCACTGGGGCTGAGCGTCCGGGTGCAGGAAAACGACGGCTGGTTGGCCGGAGCTGCTGCACCCATCAACAACAGAGCGAACAAGGCCGCCAGTGCCCTCACAACCCAGCCTTTACCAACCAATCATGGAAGATCCGCACGCTGCGCACATCCAGCGCGTGGGGGCGGCAGATGAACCAATAGGAATAGGGGCTTTCGACCTCGATATCAT
>JANMHL010000143.1:0-3473 GCA_031375125.1 Novosphingobium sp.
ATTGCCGCCGCCGCCCTCACCCTGCCAATTCTGGCCCTGCCCACACCCGGTGCAATGGCCCACGCCAACGCCACTGCGGAAGCCGCCACGCTGACGATTTCCTTCACCGATATCGAAGCCCCCAAGGGCCGGATCATGCTGGCGCTGTTCGAAGGTGCAGCAGGCTATAACGGTGGCAAGCCAGTGCACGGCGCGGCAATTGAAGTAACGGGTACCACTGCCAGCACTGTCCTCACCGGCCTCGCCCCCGGACAATACGGCGTGAAGCTGTTTCACGATGTCAACGGCAACGGCCAGATGGACGTCAACCCGTTCGGAATGCCGACCGAACCGTTCGCCTTCTCCAACAGCGCCAAAGGCAACATGGGCCCGGCCACCTGGGAAGCAGCCATGTTCGAAGTGAAACCCGGTGCCAACGTCCAAACCATCTCGTTCAAGTAAGGCGCAGGACCATGAGCTATGATTTCGATCGCCGCCAGTTCATCGGCACCACGCTCGCCAGCCTGGCTGCCAGCATGGTGATCACTCCCGAAATGGCTCTGGCCGGAGCCTTGCCGCCGCGCTGGGCCTCGGCGGTGGCTGATGTCGATGCCGATATTGCATCGGCCGCGCTGGAGTTGATCCACGGCAAGGCTCCGGCTGATTTCACCGGCACCCTGTGGCGCAATGGTCCGGCCAAGTTCCGCCGTGGGACCAGCGAGGCCGGGCACTGGTTCGATGGTGACGGACTGGTCCGGCGCTGGCGGATTACCGATGGACAGGCCAGCCTGGCCGCGCGGTTTGTCGATACCCCCAAGCGGCGGCTGGAAACCAAGCTGGACGCGATTGTCACCCCTGGCTTTGGCACGCCATCACGCCCCGGCGCGGTGCTGAACGGGCCGGACGATGCCAATGCCGCGAACACCGGGATCCTGCCTATTGGCGGCGAAGTGCTGGCACTGTGGGAAGGTGGATCAGCGATGCGGCTCGATCCGGACAGTTTGGCGACGCGCGGTGCCAAGACGTTCCGTGATGACCTCAAAGGAATGCCGTTCTCCGCTCACCCCCGGGTCGAAGCCGATGGCAGCGCCTGGAATTTCGGCGGCGGCGGCAAGAACTGCGTGCTGTGGAACCTGCACGCCGATGGCAGGCTGAACAAAGCGCAAGTGATCAAGCTGTCCCGCCCCAGCTATTTCCACGATTTCACCATCACCAGTCGCTCGATCGTGATCGTGCTCCAGCCATGGCTACAGGAAAAATTCAAATTTCCGCTCTCGACCGGGATGGTCTGGCGGCCAGAGCTTGGCACGCAGGTGCTGGTGATCGACAAGAACGATCTGACTCAGCAGCGGACCTTTGAACTTCCCGCCTTCTCATTCTTCCATCTGACCGATGGCTGGGACGAGGCCGATGGCACGATCCGATTTGACGGCTGCTTTGAAGCCGATCCGACCTTTGGGCAAACGGCTGCCAGCGCGCTGCTGCGCGGAGAGTTCATCAGATCACCACGCCCGATGCTGACCCAGGTGGTGCTGCGCCCCACCGGCAAAGCCGAATTGATCGCCACCGGCGTCGAAGCCGAATTCCCGCAGAGCGACCACCGCTATGTCGGGCAGGCCCGCCGCTTTACCACCCACGTCAGCGGCTATCGCGACACCCCGTTTCCGCACCAGCTGGCGCGGTGGGATTGGAAGCGCGGCAAGTCGACCCGGTTCGATTTTGGCGACGACCAGCTAGTCGAAGAATTCCTGTTCGTGCCGCGCGGTAGCGGTGAAGACCAAGGCTGGCTGATCGGCACCACGCTCAACCTGAAAGCCGGGGCGAGCGAACTGCACCTGTTCGATGCGCAAAAACTGGCGAACGGTCCATTGGCTAGCTGGCGCGCGGGCACCGCGCTGCCGCTGGGCTTTCACGGGGCGTTTCGGAAGGGTTAGTTCCGCAAAATCAGCCCCGCGCCCGGCTTGTGCTTGCGGATTTCGTCCTCGGTCAATCCGCAGATCTCATGCGGGAAGACCAGCCATTCCTCGGTTTCGTGGACGTAGAAATCGGGCTTCAGCTTGGTCCGGTTGCGGCCCGGCTTGTAATAGACGGTCGCGATCCCGACCGTTTCGGGCATATTATAGCGGCACCGCCCGGCCAGTTCACCCAGGAACGCCTCGACCGAGCGGCCCGAATCGAACACGTCGTCGATCACCAGCAAGCGGTCGTCCGGGCCCAGTGTGTCGACCAGATAACCCAGCGCATAGACCCGCACTTGCTTGTCCTGCTGGTCGATCCCGATGTAGCTAGAAGTCCGCACCGCGATGTGATCGCATTCGATCCCGTGGTACGACAGCAGCTCCTGCACCGCGATCCCGATTGGCGCGCCGCCGCGCCAGATGCCGACCAGATGGGTCGGACGGAACCCGGCGTCGATCACCTGATTGGCCAGCCGGTACGAGTCCTTGAGCAGCCGATCCGCTGTCAAATAAACCTTATCGGTCACCCGCCACCTCAGCAATCTCGGCCAGATGCCGCGCGGCATCGAGCACTGGCAGGAATGATCCGGTAAAGCTGTTCTCGGCCAGCGTAATGATCTCCGCCTCGCTCAGATCAAGCGCATCAGCCGCAGCGTGAAAGTTGGCATTGATGTATCCGCCAAAATAGGCCGGATCGTCTGAATTAATTGTCGCTTTGAGCCCAAGATCGAGCATCCGCTTCACCGGGCTTTGCGCCATGTCACCGATCACGCACAACTTCAGATTGGAGAGCGGGCAAACCGTCAGCGTCAGTCCTGCGGCGGCGATCCGGCTGACCAAGGCGGGATCCTCCAGCGCGCGATTGCCATGATCGATGCGATCGACCTGCAGGATATCCAGCGCCTCGTAGACATAGCCGGGCGGACCTTCCTCGCCCGCATGCGCGACGATCTTGAGCCCACGCTCTTTCGCCGCCTTGAACACACGCGCGAACTTTGACGGCGGATGGCCTTTCTCTGAACTGTCGAGCCCCACGCCGGCAATACGATCGAGATACGGCTCGGCCGATTTCAATGTCCGGAATGAGGACTCCTCATCCAGATGCCGCAGGAAGCACATGATCAGTTTCGACGTGATGCCATACTTCGCCTCGGCATCGCGCATGCCCTGCAACAGGCCCTCGATCGCGACCGAGAACGGCAGGCCGCGATCCGTATGCGTTTCGGGATCAAAGAAAATCTCCGCATGCACGCCGCCATCGGCATGCAGCCGCTCGAAATAGGCCAGAGCGAGCGCCTGGAAATCCTGCTCGGTCTGCAGGACGTTCGCGCCCTGATAATAGATATCCAGAAAATCCTGCAGGTTCGAGAAAGCGTAGGCCGCCCTCACCTCATCCACCGACCGAAAAGGGATATCGACCTTGTTGCGCTGGCCGAGCGCGAACATCAGCTCCGGCTCCAGCGAGCCTTCGATATGCAGGTGCAGTTCCGCCTTGGGCAGTCCGCGAATGAAGCCCGCAAGATCGTTGGTCATCCG
>JANMHL010000168.1:0-4011 GCA_031375125.1 Novosphingobium sp.
GGAAAACGCCGGTCGAGCACCAGAAATTCCGCAATCCCGCGCGGATCAATCGCGCCCGCATTGAGCCAGCGGTAAGCCCGGTCGCCCGAGACTGAGCGTAGCACGCTTTCCCACTGCACATTATCAAGGCTGGAGCCGACCCAGGCCAGCGACGGCAGTAGCACATAATACTTCACGTCGAGGATCCGGGCGGTGCTGTCACCCCGTTCGATAAAAGTGCCGAGCCGCGAAAAATTGTAAGCCTCATTACGCAACATCGTGCCGTCGAACGCCCCGCGGACCAGCGTGGCCTGCCGCCGGATCGTGGCCAGCACCTGCCCCAGCAATGCCTCACGCACGGGCCGGGCCAGCGCTTCTTTCAACACCATCCACGCCTCGTTGATCGCTTCCCACACTTCGCGGGTCAGCGCGGTGCGGACTGAGCGGGCATTGCTGCGCGCGCCCTCGATCATCGCCAGGACGGAACCCGGATTACCCTTGTCACGCAGCAGATAGTTCCAGACCCGCTCCCCGGCATAGTCGGTGCCATAAGCCGCCTCAAACGGCCGCGTTTGCCCCATGGTGGTGATGACCGAGCGCCATTCGCCCTGGCTGGTTTCAGCATCGCGGGTCAGCGCCATCCGGAACCCCGCCTCGATCAGCCGCGCGGTATTCTCCGCCCGCTCAAGATAGCGCGCCATCCAGTAGGTGCCATTAGCGGTGCGGCCTAGCATTTGAAATTCCCGGCCATCATTCTTCCAGCACCCAGCTGTCCTTGGTCCCGCCGCCTTGTGACGAATTGACCACCAGACTTCCCTTCTTCAGCGCGACCCGGGTCAGCCCGCCCGGCGTAATCTCGATCCCTTGCGGGGATACCAGCACGAACGGGCGCAGATCGACGTGGCGCGGGGCGAGGCCGCCCTTGGTGAAGATCGGGACGGTCGATAGCGACAGCGTTGGCTGAGCGATGTAGTTAGACGGTTTGGCCCGCAGCTTGGCCGCAAAATCGGCCAGTTCCTTGCGCGAAGACGTTGGCCCGATCAACATCCCATAGCCGCCCGATCCGTGGACTTCCTTTACCACCAGATCGGCCAGATTATCCAGCACATAGGCGAGGCTGTCCTTCTCGCTGCAGCGCCAGGTCGGCACGTTTGACAGGATCGGGCGCTCGCCAGTGTAGAACTCGATAATCTCGGGCATGAACGAATAGATCGCCTTGTCATCGGCAATTCCGGTGCCCGGCGCATTGGCAATGGTGATCCCGCCCGCGCGGTAGATGTCCATGATCCCCGGCACGCCCAAAGTGCTCGACGAATTGAAGCTGAGTGGGTCGAGGTATTCGTCATCGACCCGCCGGTACAGCACATCGACCGGTTCAAACCCGCGCGTGGTCCGCATCGCGACCCGGCCATCGACGACGCGCAAGTCGCTGCCCTCAACCAGTTCGGCGCCCATCTGGTCGGCCAAAAAGGCGTGCTCGAAATAGGCTGAATTGTAGATGCCGGGGGTAAGTACCGCTACGGTCGGGCGTTCCCCCGCGCAGGCCGGGGCGCAGGCGGCGAGGCTTTGGGCGAGGCGGCGGGGATAGTCGGAGACCGGCCGGACGTTCACTTTGGTGAACAGCTCCGGGAACATCGCCATCATCGTCTCGCGGTTTTCCAGCATATAGGAAACGCCGCTGGGGGTGCGGGCGTTATCCTCCAGCACCATGAATTCATCCGGCCCGGTCCGGACCAGGTCAATCCCGACAATATGGGTATAGACCCCGCCCGGCGGCGCCAGACCAACCATCTGCGGCAGAAACGCAGCGTTTTCCGCGATCAACCGCTGCGGTACGCGCCCGGCGCGGACAATCTCCTGACGGTGATAGATATCGTGCAAGAACGCGTTGAGAGCGCGCACGCGCTGTTCGATCCCCTTCACCAGCTTGCGCCATTCACGCGCGGTGACGATCCGCGGGATCATGTCGAACGGGATCAGCCGCTCCTCACCCGCATCATCGCCATAGACGTTGAAGGTAATCCCGGTCCGGCGAAAAAACCCCTCGGCCTCAATCCCCTTGCGCCGCAGCGCCGCCGCGTCCTGCCCATGCAGCCACTCGCGATAGCCCGCATAGGCCGGACGCACCGCGCCATCGGCATCGAACATCTCGTCAAAGCACGGCGGCTTGTGGCTCATTGCGGAAGCGTCCCCTTCCCCACAATGACTGCCCGATGGAGTGACAGAGTCAAGACGCTATTGCTGCACCTGCGAAATTCATTGATTTGCCCGGACTGCAAAACAAGCTTTTGTTGTTGCAGACCTTTCAGGTAATTGGTTGAACCGGCGCAGGCTGGACCAACGCAGAGGGACTGAAATGAAGGTTGATCGCATTTGGGTCGCCGCTCTGACACAGCATTTTCACGGTGCGGGTGATCCCCAAACCGCCGACAAAATCTATCTCAGCGTCGAATCCGGCGGCGCCGAAATTTTCCGCGCGCGGCTGGCTGCAAACCCGGATGGCGGCTTTGCCCGGGGGCGCGCCAATCTGGTTTCGATTGAGACGCCGGGCTTGGTCCTTGACGCTCCCCCGTTTTCCCGATCATCGGTTCGGATCGGTGTCGAAGGCGACGATGCCTGGCAGCCAAGCCATCTTTTCGTTTGGGCCGAGACCGCGCAAAGCCTGCTGCCAAAACCGTTTATCTTTCCATTGGCGCTGGAATCGGATTGGGGCACGACGCTGAGCACCGACCCAAGCGAAGGTGCCGCCAACGCAGAATTGAGCGCCATTGCCCGGGGCGAGCGAAACATGCGGATTTCGCGCCTGTTGTTCATCGTCTCAAACCATCCGATCCCCAGCGGCACCTATGCCCAGCACAAACCGGAATTCGTCGAGGGGAAGCTGGGCCTCTTGGTCAATTCAGAAAATCGCTTGCTGGTCTCCGCGATGATCGGCGACACACCGCAGGATGCCGTCCTGAAGCCGCGCGGATCCTATTATTCCGACGCTGAGACGATTGCGGCACGCAGCAATTATTACCAGCCGCACGTGATCCAGCCGTTTAGTCGCGACGCGCTCGGCCCTGGTTCGATTGCGGCGATCAAGCGCGGCGGCGACTATTGGTGGCCGCAGCATCTGTTCGTATTCGGGCTGAACGCGCGCTTTGGCCGGCCCAGTCAGATCGTGCCGCTGGTCTATCTGCCCAATTGGGGCAATACCGCTGGAATGCCGCTTTCCTTCGACGCAACGACCGGCGAAATCATGGCCCCCTTGCCGCTAGTGGACGAAGGGATCGACGTTTCGGACCTTAATCTCGACACCGAATTCCCAACCTAAACCCGCCCGACCCGCGCCCGCTGCACCTGTGCGCTACACCACAACGCGGGCGAGGCGGGAATTGCGTTGACACTCTACTTAACCCCCAAACACCACCGCGCCCACCCCCGCACCGCGCAGTCACCCCACGTCCCACACCAGCAGCTCCAACCCTGGCACATCGGCAAAATCATCGCCGTTGCAGGTTATCAGCGTCAGCCCCTCGATCAGGGCGGTTGCGGCGATCATTCGGTCGATGATTTTTCGGCGTGAGAAGCCGGTGGTTTGCAGGATCGTGCCATAGGCTTCGGCCATGTCGGAATCGAAATCGAGCACGGGCAGGGTCGTCAGCAGCGCGCGTACAGCGGCGCGGCGGCGCTCGGTGAGTTCGGGTTGGGCGTAGATCCCGCTTTCCAGCTCGACCCGGGTTATCGCTGAGATAAAAGCGTCCTGATCGAGCTGACGCAGCCGCGCGGTGGCCCAGGCGTCGCCGTCGCGCAAATGGACCGCAATGCTGGTGTCGAGCAGGTAGCCCAAGGCTTAGTAAAGCCCCGGCCGGTCAGGAAAGATATCGGGATCGCGCACTTCGACCTCTCCAATTGGTCCCAGCGCGTCGAGCACGTCCGCCAGCTGGCCCAGCCGTTCCTTTGCCGCCGCCGGATCGGCGATCCGCCGGATCACCACTTCACGCCCGCGCCGTTCCAGCGCGACTTCAGCCCCGGCGGCGATGCCGAAGC
>JANMHL010000171.1:0-9831 GCA_031375125.1 Novosphingobium sp.
TCCCCGATGATTTCGTGCTCGGCTGGACCGACATTGCGACACAGCCCGAACGCGTGCCCGATCCGAACGAGGCCACCATCCGCACGTTCGTGGGCGAATGGCTGGACAGCAAACGCTCGCTGCTCGCCGCGATCCGCTCCAAAGTTTTGCCAGAGGCCGACGTGATCTACCTCAACCCCGCGCACCCTGATGCCGCCCAGGTTGCGCCGCTGACCACCCGCCCGTTCAGCTTTGCCGAATGCCTGCACCGTCCGCCAATGCTGGACAGTTTCCGGAGTACCGAATGACCGTTACCGTCCTCAACGCCGTGCTGAAGCCGCTGCTCGAACCGCACTTGCCCGATTGGGTCGATGTCCGCTGGTACGCGAACAAGGACGAAGCCTTTGCGCTCGCCCCGCTGGCCGAAATCGGCTGGTTCGATATGCATTCAAAGGACGATATGGCCGCGATTTTTCAGCGCGCGACCAAGCTGGAATGGCTCAATTCGGTCTATGCCGGGGTTGAGGCCTTTCCGCTCGACGTGCTCGAATCGCGCGGGGTGATGCTGACCAACGGGGCCGGGATTAACGCGGTGCCGATTGCCGAATATATCGTCATGCTGATGCTGGCGCAGTGCAAGGGTTACCGCGAGGTAGTCCGTGCGCAGGACCGGCACGAGTGGCTCAAAGATTCGCCGGGCAAGCGCGAGCTGTCCGGGGCCAAGGCGCTGATCCTGGGCTATGGCGCAATCGGGCAGGAAGTCGAAAAGCGGCTGGCTGGGTTTGAGATGGAGGTCAGCAAAGTCCGCCGCAGCGTCGGGCCGGGCACGCTGGGGCCAGACGAATGGCGCGGGCGGCTGGACGAATTTGACTGGATCATCATTTCCGTGCCCGCCACGCCTGAAACCGAAGGCATGATCGGCGCGGCGGAACTGGCGGCGATGAAAGCGGATGCGGTGCTGGTCAATGTCGCGCGTGGATCGGTGATCGATCAGGTGGCGTTGACAGCCGCACTATCCGAAGGGCGGATTGGCGGCGCGTTGCTCGATGTGACCACGCCTGAGCCACTGCCGACGGACGATGCACTGTGGGGGCTGGAAAATACCCAGATCACGATGCACCTGTCGGGCCGCGCGCAAGACCGGATGTTTCAGCGCAGCGCGGCGCGGTTTTTGGAGAACCTCAGGCGGTTTCATTGCGGTGAACCGGTGACCCCACTTGTGGATTACGCGCTGGGGTATTGAGAATATAGCCCCTCCCCGCCGGGGAGGGGGGCTTCAGAACATGATCCTAAGCATCCTCCAGCAGCAATAGTTCCGCCGTCACTTCCAGCCGCGGCTCTGGCAGAGCTGTGTGATCAACGGCCACCACCGCCGCATCGGCGACCAAGTGGCGCGGGATGGCGAATTCGTGGTCGGGCAGGGCGTCGATAAAGGCTTCCCCAGCGGCCACTGCCTGAGCCCCGGTAAAGGCGATCACCACGCTGTGGCGGGTGCCGGAAAAGGTCACACTTGCCCAGTTGCGTTCGGAATGGCGGATCAACTCGCCTTTGCCCCCGCCCAGTTCGAGCAGGGCCGATAGCAGAGGCATCCAGGGGGTGCGCCGGGCAGCGCGGCGAGCGGCAGAAAGCATGGCCTGATCGGCCGTAGGGTCAAGTTGCACAGGCGTCCTCGCGATATATGTTCATGAAATGTTCCACACGGATCGCGGTTGCATCGCGGGGTATGCGGCCGTTGCGCAGGTCTTGGACAAAGCGCGGATCGCGCGTGGCGAGCCGCCCGAACTTGGTCCAGGGCATTCCGGTTTCACGCAAAAAGCGTTCGATCCGGGTAATCAGCATGGTGTGGTGCCCCCTTTCTGGGTTGCCGACGAATCGGTGCAGGAATATTCCTGTTGTTGAGGGCGAAATCCTACTTGTCTAGGAAAAATACTTCGTATATGCAGGAAATATGGAAAAGCTCACCAAACCAGAGATGGAGGCGCGGGCCCGGCTGCTGGCGCTGGCGCGAGGCCGCAAGGTCAGCCTTGCCCGGTTGTCCGAACTAATCGGGCGCAACACCACGTATTTGCAGCAGTTTGTCGGGCGTGGAAGCCCGCGCCGGCTGGAGGAACGCGACCGCCATACGCTCGCCCTGTTCTTTGGGGTGGAGGAATGTGAACTGGGTGCACCGATAGGATTTTCCCCGCCCGAATCGCCCCTGCGCCGGGCCGAATGGTGCGATGTGCCGCGGCTGGGGCTGGGGGCTTCGGCTGGTCCGGGGGCCTTGGCGGCAGAGGAACTGCCGATCGGCGCGTTCCGCTTTTCAGCGCGTTGGCTGCGCGAACAGGGCCTCGATCCGGCGCAACTTTCGGCGATCCGGGTCGAAGGCGATTCGATGGAGAGCACCCTGCGCGACGGCGATGAAATTCTGGTCGATCGCGCCCCGCGCCCCTTGCGCGATGGCATCCATGTGGTCCGCAGCGGCGATGCGTTGATGGTCAAACGGCTCGATTTGGCCCGGCCAGGCGTGCTGGCACTGGTCAGCGATAACCCGGCCTATCGGACGATCGAACTGGCACCAGACGAGGTGCAGGTGATCGGCCGGGTCGTCTGGAAAAGCGGGCGGCTCTAGCTGAAACCAAACAAAGCTGGAGCGATTGCGTTCCAAAATTGGCTTCGTGCGATCAGCGGTTCGACCGCGTGGAACGGGATCAGCAGCAGCGCGGCCCCGAGTGTAACCGGGTGGATCCGGCCCAATGTCTTTCGGTCATATAGCGCCAGCGCAATCAGCAGAGCGTCAGCGACCAGATTGGGGGCCATGTCCAACCACGGAAACGGGATTGGGACCAAGAAGACTACGCGGGAAAAAGCCGGACCAAACAGGTTGAGTGCGGCAACGAACATAAGCCGCCGGTGCCATTCAATCCGACGCGTCGCCTCATAGATCGCCCAACCAAAGGCGACTGAGAAAACCAAAATGTCGACCAGATTGTAAATCGAAAATTCGAATGGTTGGGCCACACCTTTTGCTTGTCGTTCGCCGGCGGAAGTGACTGCCTGCCATAGGCCGAGCGGCACCATCGCTCCGGTCAGCGCTACCCCGGCAATTCCCAATTCACGGTGAAGCCGAACATTGCCTTTGCGCACCAGCAGGGTCTGGAAAAGGTAAAGTGCGATCCAGCTGAAAAATGCCAATCCGTGCAAATGTCGCAGCAAAGTGAACGACTTGCTGTTGGTCGCCAGGGGGATGAAGTAGGTGATCGGAAAACTCAGCACAACCAGTGCCGTGATCAGGATTGCGGTCCTGCTGAAGAACTGGCTTCGCAGGGCCGGCAGGCGGTGTTCGGACATGGCAAATCCCCCGATTTCGCACGACCCACAACAAAGTTAGCAGATTCGCGGGCCTAGGCAATTGGCTCAGGCCCTACTTCGGCGCGGCTGATCCCGGCTACAGCAGCAGGCTTGCTCGGCCGCCCGTGCAGCGCCATAGCGCGGCTATGCGGATTGCTTTGTTCGAACCCGAAATTGCCGGAAACGTTGGTGCGATCCTGCGGCTCGCGGCTTGCCTTGGCGCGGCGGTGGACTTGATCGAGCCGATGGGGTTCACGTGGGATGATCGCCGGGTGCGGCGCACGGCGATGGATTATATCGACCATGTTGCGATCACCCGGCACAGCGATTTTGCCGCGTTCCGGCAAACTATCGGGCCAAGTCGGCTGGTGCTGTTCACTACCAAGGCCGAGCAATCGGGCTATAACTTTTCCTACCGGTCTGACGACATCTTGCTGTTCGGCAAGGAAAGCGCGGGCGTTCCCAATGATGTGGCCGGGCTGTGCGATGCCAAGCTGCGGCTGCCGATGCGGCCAGAGGTCCGCTCGATGAACCTGGCGACGACCGCAGCGCTGGTGCTGGGTGAGGCGTTGCGACAGACCGGGACTTTGCCGAAGATTTGATCGCAATCGGCGCGCCGAATTGAGCGTGCCTGAATTTCAAGTCTTGCCCTTGGCCGCTTCACTCGCCACATCACAGTCATGACCCAATCTTCCGAACCGCCACTCCGCGTTGGCATCATTCCTGTCACGCCGCTGCAGCAGAACTGCTCGCTGATCTGGTGCACCAAGACGATGAAGGCGGCGCTGGTTGATCCGGGCGGGGATCTCGACAAGCTCAAGGCGGCGGTCGCCAAAGTGGGCGTGACGATTGAAAAGCTGCTGATCACCCACGGGCACCTCGATCATTGCGGGCAGGCCGGGATGCTGGCGCGCGAACTGGGTGTGCCGATTGAGGGGCCGCACGAGGATGATCGGTTCTGGATCGAGCAACTGGCGCAGGATGGCGGAAAATACGGGATGCAGGCCGAGACGTTTGAGCCAGACCGTTGGCTGGTCGATGGCGATACGGTCACCGTTGGTGAACAGACGCTCGAAGTGTTTCACTGCCCGGGGCATACGCCGGGCCACGTGGTGTTTTTCACCCGCGAAGGGCATTTGGCGATGGTTGGCGACGTGCTGTTCGCCGGTTCAATCGGCCGGACCGATTTTCCGCGCGGCAATCATCAGCAGTTGATCGATTCGATTACGCAAAAACTTTGGCCGCTGGGCAATGACGTGACGTTCATTCCGGGCCACGGGCCGACCAGCACTTTCGGGCGCGAGCGGCAGACCAACGGGTTTGTCAGCGATTATCTGCTGGCAAGCTGATCTCCTCCCCGAGCCTGGCCCGGGGAGGAATTCAGTTCGTTTACATAACGCGCAGAACGATCAGCACGGCGATAATCGCCAGGATGACCTGCACCAGCATGGTCACCATCACGCCCACGCCGCGGCCCTTTTCAAAGGTGCCGCCGTCCATCCCAAAACCATGCGCAACGCGGGCCAGCATATAGAGCCCGCCGACGATCGCGAGCCATTGCCCGCCTTTTCCAGCCAGTTCGATCGCCGCGATCAAGGCGAGCACCCACGGGGTGTTCTCGGCAAAGTTGAGCTGCGCGCGCATCCGCCGTTCCATCATATCGCTACCGCCGGTGCCGATGTTGATCTTCTCTTTCATCCGCACCTGTCCGCAGCGCAGCATCAGCCAAACATTGATCAGCGCGGCGGCGGCTGCCATGCTGAGGGTTGTGGGTAATATCATGTTTCTCTCCCCTGTAGGTTTGTCCCGGAAACGGGATGCACTCGGTTTGTCCCCATGGCGGGACCTTGGCGCTTGCAAGCCGCGCCAAACGCGCTATAGGCCCGCCTTCGCGAACTGCCCGGACTTAGGTCCAAGTGGGGTTCACTTAGAACTTTTATTTAGATGCAGGAACAGGTGCCGCAATGGCTGTCCCCAAAAGAAAAACTTCACCCTCACGCCGGGGTATGCGCCGCAGCCACGATGCGCTGACGGTTGCCGCATTCCACGAATGCCCCAACTGCGGCGAGCTGAAGCGCCCGCACAACCTGTGCAACGCTTGCGGCCACTACAACGGACGCGAAGTGATCGCGGTCGGGCTCTAAGCCCAGTTACTCGGAGTAAGCGCACATGAGCCTGCCGCGTATCGCGATTGATGCGATGGGCGGTGATGAAGGCGTGCGCGTTATGATCGAGGGTGCCGCGATTGCGCGGCGCAGCCACGATCGCTTCAAATTCCTGCTGGTCGGCGATGAACAGCGCATCAAGGATGCGTTGGACCATCACCCCAATCTGCGCTCAGCCAGCGAAATTCTCCACGCCCCTGATGTTGTCGCAGGCGACGAAAAGCCGACCCAGGCGCTGCGCCGAGCCAAAACCACTTCGATGGGCATGGCGATCAACGCGGTGAAGACCGGCGCGGCTGGCGGTGCGGTCAGTGCGGGCAATACCGGCGCGCTGATGGCCATGGCCAAGCTGGCGCTGCGGACGATGCCGGGGATTGACCGGCCGGCCCTGTCGGCGCTGCTGCCTACACTGGGCGACAATGACATCGTGATGCTCGATCTGGGCGCGAACACCGAATGCGATGCCCGCAATCTGGTCCAATTCGCGATCATGGGCGCGGCCTATTCGCGGATCGTTACCGGCCGCGAAGCACCGCGCGTTCGTTTGCTCAATATCGGATCGGAAGAAACCAAAGGGACCGGCGGTCTGCAATCTGCTGCGGCGCAGCTCAAGGCGGCAGCGGACGAACTTTCGATTTCCTTTGATGGCTTTGTCGAGGGCGACAAGATGCTCCGCGGCGATGTCGATGTGGTCGTAACCGATGGTTTCTCAGGCAACATCGCGCTGAAGGCGGTCGAGGGTACCGCGCGGTTCGTCACTGATCTCTTGCGCCGGGCCTTTGCCAGTTCGGTCCGATCCAAATTTGGCTTTCTGGTTTCGCGCCCGGCGACCGAACTGCTCAAGCATCACCTCGATCCAAACAACCACAACGGCGCGGTTTTCTTGGGCCTGAACGGGGTAGTGGTGAAAAGCCATGGGTCAGCCAGCGCAGGCGGGGTTGCCAATGCGGTCGCGGTCACGGCGCGGCTGCTTGAAGAAGACCTGACCCAGCGGATCACGGCTGACCTTGCGCGGCTGGGTGCGGACAATCTGCGCTCGGTACCGAAGGCAGCCGAATGACCCGCCGCTCGGTCATCACCGGCACTGGCTCGGCCCTCCCCAAGCGGGTGGTGAGCAATCAGGAACTGGCCGAGCAAGTCGAAACCAGTGACGAATGGATTGTCGAGCGCAGCGGGATTCGCCAGCGCTACATCGCCGGGGAAGGTGAAACCACCAGCTCGCTCGCCACCGACGCGGCCCGCGCTGCACTGGCCGCGGCGGGGCTTGAAGGGCACCAGATCGGGCTGATTGTGCTGGCCACGGCTACCCCTGACCAGACCTTTCCAGCCAGCGCGACGATCGTTCAGGACGCACTCGGCGCGAATGGCGGGATCGCCTTTGACGTGGCGGCGGTCTGTTCGGGCTTTCTTTACGCGCTGGGCGTGGCAGATTCGATGCTGCGAACCGGGATGGCCGACCGGGCGCTGGTGATCGGGGCCGAAACGATGAGCCGGATCCTCGACTGGAACGACCGCAGCACCTGCGTGTTGTTCGGCGATGGCGCCGGAGCCGTAGTGCTCGAAGCGCGCGAAGTGGCTGAAGACGGACCGGGCCTACTGGTGACGCACCTCCACGCTGATGGCGCCCACAACCAGCTGCTTTATGTCGATGGCGGACCATCGAGCACACAGACCGTCGGCCATATCCGGATGAAGGGCCGCGAAGTGTTTCGCCATGCGGTTACCAACTTAGCCGATGTGCTGGGCAATGTGTTGGCCGATCAAGGCTTTGCGCCCAGCGATATCGATTGGGTAGTGCCGCATCAGGCCAACCAGCGGATCATCGATGCGACCGCCAAAAAGCTGGGTTTGCCGTCCGAACGCGTGGTGCTGACGGTGGATCGCCACGCCAACACTTCGGCGGCTTCGGTCCCGCTGGCGCTCGATACTGCGGTCCGCGATGGCCGGATCAAGCCGGGCGATTTGATCGTTCTGGAAGCGATGGGCGGCGGTTTTACCTGGGGTGCCAGTCTGGTCCGGATGTGAAGTCCGGCGGATAACCTCTGGTTATTCCTAGATTGCGTTGCATTGTGATGACTTATTTGTCATCTTTACGACTCGAGAGGTCGCATCTCTTTTGGGAAAAGGTGCTGGAGCGCTTTATGACTACTCTCACTCGGGCCGATCTGGCTGAAGCACTCAACCGTAAACTGGGCCTGTCGCGCTCAGAATCGCTCGGCATGGTCGAAGCGATTCTCGATCACGTGTCGGTTGCGCTGGAAAAGGGAGAGAACGTGAAGATCTCCGGATTCGGCACGTTTCTGCTGCGTGACAAGGCCCAGCGGATTGGCCGCAATCCCAAGACCGGGGTCGAAGTTCCGATCACTCCGCGCCGGGTGCTGACTTTCCGGGCCAGCCAGATGCTCAAGGAGCGGATCGCCAAAGCATGACGCAAACCAGCGCCCCCACATTTACCGACGGCAAGGACCCTGAGGCCCTGCGGACGATCGGTGAGGTGGCCAAGGCGTTGGGCATTCGTCAGCACGTGTTGCGGTATTGGGAAGAACAGTTCCCGATGCTCAGCCCGCTCAAGCGCAGCGGTGGGCGGCGGTATTACCGGGCCGAAGATGTCCAGTTGGTCGAGACGATTGACCGGCTGGTCCATCGCGATGGCTATACCCTGAAGGGTGCCAAAATGGCGCTGCAATCGGCGGGCAAGGGTCTGTCCGTTGATCCTGTGCCAACTGTGGCCGCGCCGCAGCCCACTGCCAGCACTCCGCCGCTGTCGGCGATGAGCGCCAATTTTGCCTATCGTGCGCGGTTGATTGCGCTGCGCACCACTCTGGTCAACGCGCTGCACGAGGCTTAAGGCTACCCTCACGAGAGTGAGGAATTTCGATATGGCAAAGACCTATGACGCGGATCTCGCGTTGTTCATCAACGGCAGCTGGCAAATCGGCGAGGGGCGCGATCTGTTCCCGGTGGTCAATCCAGCGAATGGAGAGACGATCGCCGAAGTCCCGATGGCCAGCGCGGCCGATCTCGACGCTGCGCTTGATGCCGCCGACAAGGCGTTTCTGGTCTGGCGGGCTACCCCGGTCGATCAGCGCGCTGCCGTGCTACGCAAGACCGCGGCTTTGCTGCGCGAGCGGGTTGAGGCCATCGCGACACTGCTGACGTTAGAACAAGGCAAGCTGCTTGCTGAAGCCCGCGCCGAAGTGCTGTCGAGCGCGCAAATTTTCGATTGGTGCGCCGAAGAAGCCAGCCGGACCTACGGCCGGGTACTGGTCCGCCCCACCGGCCAGCGGGCGATGGTGATCAAGCAGCCGGTCGGCCCGGTTGCGGCGTTTAGCCCATGGAATTTCCCGATCTACCTGATGGCCAAAAAGATCGCCCCGGCGCTGGCGACTGGCTGTTCGGTGATTGCCAAACCGCCTGAGGAAACCCCCGGCTGCACCGGCGCGCTGATGCGCTGCCTGGCCGATGCGGGATTGCCGGCGGGCGTTGCGCAACTGGTCCACGGCGTTCCAGACAGCGTCAGCCGCCACCTGATCGCAAGCCCGGTGATCCGCAAGGTCAGCTTCACCGGCTCGATTCCCGTGGGCAAGCACCTGATGCGGCTGGCGGCCGACAGCCTCAAGCGGGTGACGATGGAACTGGGCGGTCATGCCCCGGTGCTGGTGTTTGAGGATTGCGATCTGGAAAAGACCCTGGATCTGGTGGTCCCGCAAAAGTTCCGCAATGCCGGGCAGGTCTGCGTTAGCCCGACGCGCTTTTTCGTGCAGGAATCGATCTATCAGCGCTTTATCGAAGGCTTTGCCGCGCGTACCCACGGCGTCACGCCGGGCGCCGGGCTTGATCCCGAAAGCCGGATGGGGCCGCTGGCCAATGTCCGACGCCCCGGCGCGATTGAGGCCTTGGTCGAAGATGCTGCGGCCAAGGGTGCCAAAGTGATGGCGGGCGGCAAGCGCGGCAACGCCGGATACTTCTTCCAGCCAACGCTGCTGGCCGATGTGCCTGACAACGCCGACATCATGAACAATGAACCGTTCGGCCCGGTCGCCGTGGCGGCGCCGTTTTCAGACCTGGAGGATGCACTCGGCAAAGCCAACCGGCTGCCTTATGGCCTTGCCGCGTTCGCCTTTACCCAGAACCTGCGCACCGCCAACCTGCTGGGTGACGGGATCGAAAGCGGCATGGTCGGGATCAACACCTTCGCGCTCAGCACGGTCGACGCGCCGTTTGGCGGGGTCAAGGATTCAGGCTTTGGCAGCGAAGGCGGACCGGAAGGCTTGGAAAGCTACATGGTCACCAAGGCGATCCATCAGTCTTGAGGGTTCCGGCGTGACCCGATCCCCCGAGCGCCGCGACCAGATCA
>JANMHL010000210.1:0-5648 GCA_031375125.1 Novosphingobium sp.
CACGAAAGACATAATCGAGCGCCCAGCGCGGCTTTATTGCATAGGACAGCGCCGATGCTGCGGTAAACTTGGGCGGCGAGGTAAAGCCGGACCGGGCGCAGCGTTCGCGCTTGCCCGATACGATGGTGTCGACCGTCAGCGCGATGGCGTCGAACTTGGCGGCCTGACAGCGCTCGATCATTGAGCGGTTGAGCCCGCGGTCCTTGTGGTAATAGAACTGGAACAGCTTGGGGCTGGCGGTCATCGCGCCGATTTCTTCGATCGAAACGGTCGCCAGGCTGGAAATCCCGAACCACAGCCCGAACTTTTCCGCCGCCCGCGCCACGGCGCGCTCACCCTGCCAGTGGAACAACCGTTGCAGCGCGGTGGGCGAGAGGATCAGCGGCAGCGCGCTTTTGCGGCCCAGAATGGTGCAGCTGGTGTCGATCTGGTCCACCCCGGCCAACACATCGGGTACCAGATCGCAGTCGGCATAGGACGCCGTATTGCGGGCCTTGGTCAGTTCATCGTCGGCGGCACCGTCGATATAGTCGAACACCGGCCAAGGCAGCCGCTGTTTGGCGAGGCTGCGGAAATCGTCGATGTTGTGGCAATCGGTCAGGCGCATGGAATGGTAATCCCGAGATTTGCCTTTCCCTTATCCGTCCATGCTGAGCTTGTCGAAGCATCGTACTTTTCTTTGTGCCGCAGTGCGCGACCTCAAGAACAAGGACGTTCCTTCGACAGGCTCAGGACAGACGGATTTGGAGCGAGATTTGCTTACCGCATCAATGCATCGCAGACCGAATCATCGGCGCTGTTCATGCCTTTGCGCAGCCATTCCATCCGCTGCGCGCTGGTGCCGTGGGTGAAGGCTTCGGGGCTGGCGCGGCGGCCGGCATTGCGCATCAGGGTATCGTCGCCAATCGCGGCGGCGGCGTTGAGGCCGCTTTCCATATCGCCTGCTTCCAGCCGGTCGCGGTTCTTTGCGGCCCAAACCCCGGCATAGCAATCGGCCTGCAGTTCCAGCCGGACTGACAGCGCGTTGGCCTTGCGCGGGTTTTGCCCCTGCAGGCTGCGGATCTGATCGGACACGCCGGTCAGCTTCTGGATGTGGTGGCCGTATTCGTGAGCGATCACGTAATCGCGGGCGAATTTGCCGCGCGCGCCCAGTTCGCGGTCCATCTGCTGGAAGAAATCGGTGTCGAGGTAGATACCCTGGTCAGCCGGGCAGTAAAACGGCCCCATAGCACTTTGTGCCGCGCCGCAGCCCGATTGTCCGGCCTGGCTGAAGAATACCAGCTTGGGCGCCTTGAACGGCACATTGGCGGCGGCGAACACCGGCGCCCAGCTTTTGTTGAGCGAGGACAGCGCGTTGCAGCTTTGCAGGCTGCCTTCATCGACGCGGCAGGAATCGCCGACGGTCGCGCCGCCTTCGATCTGGGGTTGCTGGGTGGGGGCCTGAACCTGTTCCAGCCCGCCGATCAGCTGGCCCGGATCGATCCCGAACACCACTGCACCGATCAGCGCGATCACCAGCGTGCCGCAGCCCACTTGCCCGCCACGTCCGCCCGGCAATCGGCTGCCGCCGCCGCGCTGGTCTTCAACGTTGATCGCATTGGGATCGAATTCATCGAGACGCATCGTGGGCTCTCCCGCCGGGCTGGACAAACATTGCTCCAGCCGCAATGCCCCCTCCTATAACGAAAACTCAAGCTGTTGGAGTCGGGAATGTTCTTGTCCGGAAAACGCGCGCTGGTCACCGGCTCAACCTCGGGGATTGGCCTCGCCATCGCCCGTTCGCTGACTGCTGAGGGTGCGCAGGTTGTGCTGTCGGGTTTTGGCGAGGCTGACGCGATTGCGGCGCTGTGTGACGAACTGGGCGCGATCCACGTGCCCGCCGATCTGTCGCAGCGCGCCGGGGTAGAGGCACTGATGGCGGGTTCCGGACCAATCGACATTCTGGTCAACAATGCCGGGATGCAGCACGTTGCACCAGTCGAGGAGTTCCCGGTTGATAAATGGGACACGATCATCGCGCTCAACCTGACCGCCGCGTTCGATGCCTGTCGCCTGGCGATCCCGCATATGAAGGCGGCGGGGTGGGGGCGGATCATCAACACCGCCAGCGCCCATTCGCTGACCGCGTCGCCGTTCAAATCGGCCTATGTATCGGCCAAGCACGGCCTAAACGGCCTCACCAAGACGCTGGCGCTGGAACTGGCTACGTTCAACATCACCGCCAATTGCATCAGCCCGGGCTATGTCTGGACGCCGCTGGTGGAAAACCAGATCCCGGGCACGATGGCTGCGCGCGGGTTGACCCGCGATCAGGTGATCAACGATGTGTTGCTGACCCGCCAGCCGACCAAGAAGTTCGTTCAGCCTTCTGACATTGGCGAAATGGCAGTGTTCCTGTGTCGTGACGCCGCCAGCAACATCACCGGTTCCAACATCAGCATGGACGGCGGCTGGACCGCTGAATAGGCCTCGTCGGGCAGCAAGCTGTATCTTTACTGCCACGGCGCTGCGCAATCGCTTCGGGATTGATCCAGCCGCTTGCCGGGCCTGCGCAATCGGGTGATACGTGCGCAGATGAACCGTTTCTGGCAAGCGATGAACCGCGTGATCCTGCCGCTGATTGTGGCAGCGCTGGTGCTTGATCCGGTCGCAGCGGCCTCGCGCCCGAACAAGGCCCGGGTTGAACTGCAAGCCCAGCTGAACGGGCATATCGCCGAACTATCCAGCGACGCCTATGAAGGGCGCGAGCCGGGGACCGAGGGCGAAACCAAAACGCTGCGCTATCTGGGCAAGCAATGGTTCGATATCGGGCTGGTTTCGGGCACTAACGATCCGGCCCATCCGTGGTTCGCCCCGGTCACGATCATCGCCCGCGAACCGCAGCTGAGCCGGGCGGTGTTCGCGCACAAGAACAAGCGGACGCTGGTGCCGGGCGATGCCGTGCTGGTGGTGACATCGGGCAAGCGCGGCTTGGTTGAAAACGCACCGCTGTTGTTCGTCGGCACTGGCGCTGTGGTCCCGCCGCGGGCTGAGCTGGCCGGACGGGTGGTGCTACTGCTCGATGGCGGGGTGAACAATTCAGACCGCCAGAACGCCCTGCTGCAAGGCGGTGCATCGGCGGTGGTCACGGTGCTCGACGGGGATCGTAGCCTCGAAAACCTGACCGCCAGCCGCAGCCGCAAGGGCTATGCCCTGGCCGGGGACAAGCCGGGCGGGGATATCGAGGCGTTTATTACCGCCGCCGCGCTGAACAGCGCGCTGGCTGGAACCGGGCTCGACACCGCCAAATTGCAGGCGATGGCGGCGGCTTCCGGCTTTGCCCCGCGCACGATCGATCTGACAGTCTCGCTAGAGGCGACGACTCGCGAAACCCGGATCAAGACCCATAACCTGATCGGCAAGCTGCCGGGCAAGCGGCCCGAACTGGGCGCGGTGCTGCTGTTGGCGCATTGGGACCACTTTGGCCGCTGCGCCGCGCCGCCAGCCGAAGACCAGATCTGCAACGGAGCGGTCGATAACGCCAGCGGACTGGCGGTGCTCACCGAGGTCGCCCGGCGGCTGGTCAAAGGCCCGCAGCCGGATCGCGATATCTATTTTCTGGCCACAACGGGCGAGGAAATCGGGCTGCTAGGGGCAGAGGCCTTTGCCGAAGACCCGCCACTGCCGCTGGGCCAAATCGTCGCGGCGTTCAATATCGATACCGTGGCACTGGCGGGGGCAGGGCGGCCCTTTGCCGTGGTTGGCAAAGGCATGACCGCGCTTGATCCGCATATCGCGGCCGCGGCGAAGGCAAACAAGCGCAAGCTAGCCGAAGGTGACGCGGCCAATGCCTATGTTCGCCGTCAGGATGGCTGGGCCTTGATGAAGCATGATGTTCCCGCCGTGATGATTTCCAGCTCGTGGTCGGACATCGGCCTGGTCGAACGCTTTATGGAAGGCGACTATCACCGCCCCGGCGATCAGATGAGCCGCGGGATCGAACTGGG
Source organism: Novosphingobium sp. (assembly GCA_031375125.1). Taxonomy (GTDB): domain Bacteria; phylum Pseudomonadota; class Alphaproteobacteria; order Sphingomonadales; family Sphingomonadaceae; genus Novosphingobium. The sequence goes on from JANMHL010000210.1 coordinate 3,987, forward strand.
CGGGGCGGTTGACGACGCCGAATTTCTGGTCCTTCTGGCGCGCTGGTTCGGCGATGCCAAAAAGGTGCCGTTCGCGGCGCGTTAGAGCGACGCCAAGAGCCACTTCCTTAGCCCTTCCCCGTTGGGGAAGGGTTGGGATGGGGGTTCTAACCTGTCGTCGAGCCCCCACCCCAACCCCTCCCCATCGGGGAGGGGCTTTGCTTGCGTTAGCCCCCTAGCTTATCCCGCTGCCTGCGGTTACATGGGCCGCCACGAATCGACCCGCAAACTAAGGCAAGTGGCACCCATGGATATCCCTCTCGGCCTGACTTACGATGACGTCCTGCTTCAGCCGGGCGAATCTGACATCGTGCCATCAATGGCCGATACCCGCACGCGGTTAACCCGCGATATCGCGCTCAACATCCCGGTTATTTCCAGCGCAATGGACACCGTGACCGAGGCTGACATGGCGATTGTCATGGCCCAGCTTGGCGGGATCGGCGTGCTCCACCGCAACTTGACGGTTGAGGAACAGTGCGCCGCCGTGCGCGCGGTCAAGCGGTTTGAAAGCGGGATGGTGGTCAACCCGATCACGATCAGTCCTGATGCGTCACTGGGCGAAGCGCGGGCCTTGATGGAGGCCAACCGCATTTCGGGCATTCCGGTGGTTGAGGTCGGCGGTAAGCTGGTCGGCATCCTGACCAACCGCGACGTCCGCTTTGCCGATAATCCGGCCCAGCCGGTGCGCGAATTGATGACCCACGAAAACCTCGCGACGGTGCCCGCCGGGGTCAGTCAGGACGAGGCAAAGCGGCTGCTGCATCAGCGCCGGATCGAAAAGTTGTTGGTGGTTGACGCGGCGTTCCATTGCATCGGGCTGATCACGGTCAAGGACATTGAACGCGCGATCACCTATCCCGACGCGACCAAAGACGCCACCGGGCGCCTGCGCGTTGCCGCCGCAACCACAGTTGGCGACAAGGGCTTTGAACGGACCGAGGCGCTTTTGGCTGCGGAATGTGACGTTATTATCATCGACACTGCCCACGGCCACAACAAGGATGTCGCCCGCGCGGTTGAGCGAGTGAAGAAGATTTCCAATTCGGCGCAGGTCATCGCTGGCAACGTCGCCACATATGAAGCAACCCGCGCGCTGATCGGGGCTGGGGCCGATGGGATCAAGGTCGGGATCGGGCCAGGCTCGATCTGCACCACCCGCGTTGTTGCCGGTGTCGGCGTGCCGCAACTGACCGCGATCATCGAAGCCGCGCGCGCCGCCGAAGGCAGCGGCGTGCCGATTATTGCCGATGGCGGCCTGCGGACCAGCGGCGATGCGGCCAAAGCCTTGGCCGGCGGGGCCAGTACTATCATGATCGGATCGATGCTGGCAGGCACCGACGAGGCCCCGGGTGAGACGTTCCTCTATCAGGGCCGCGCCTACAAAAGCTATCGCGGGATGGGTTCGCTCGGCGCGATGGGCAGCGGCAGCGCGGATCGGTATTTCCAGGGCGATATCAAGGACCAGATGAAGCTGGTGCCCGAAGGGATCGAAGGCCAGGTCGCCTATAAAGGCCCGGCCAAGGACGTCGTTCACCAGCTTCATCTGGTCCTTGATATCGCCCTGGAAATACCGATCCGCGCTGCCGCTGCCCATCGCGCCGAGTGAACCCATCCCGCGAT
>JANMHL010000161.1:0-3314 GCA_031375125.1 Novosphingobium sp.
GCGCCGCGCTGCTGGCCGCGCTCGCCGCCACGCTGATTTTTCGGTTGGGCTGGAGCGTGCTCAAAACCCTGCCGCTGGCCGCGCTGGGGGGATTGCTGCTCAGCTTGGTAACTGTCTGAATTTACCAACCTATTGTTAACCCGGCAGGACTAAACGGGTGGGGAAACGTCCATATGAGCGACCCTTATGCAAAGCCCTGTATTTCCTCCCGAAACGCTTGCGGCGCTGGCTGCGGCCTATCCTGCCAGCCCGATCAAGGTGAAGCACAATCTGCTTGGCCATCCGCTGCTGACGCTGGACGCCCTGGTCAAACTGGCCGAGGCGCTGCCCGCGCACGAGATCGAATATAACCCGGGCAAACTGCCGATCGGGATCAAGCCCGAGGACGTGCCCAAAAGCGATCTGACCGTTACCGAAACGATCCGCACAATCGCCCGGGCCGGATCGTGGGTCGCGCTGAAACGGGTTGAGCAGGTTCCGGCCTATCGCGCGCTGCTCGAAGCCATCCTTGATGAACTGCGCCCGATCGTGGAACCGCGCACCGGGGCGATGATGCAACTGGAAGGCTTCGTCTTCATCTCTTCACCCGGCGCGGTCACCCCGCTGCATTTCGATCCCGAACACAATATCCTGCTGCAATTGAGCGGCTGCAAAACGATGTCGCTATTCCCGGTTGAAGACGAAGTGATCTTCAACGCCAAGGTCCACGAACAGTTCCACCTCGGCCAGCATCACCGCAACCTGCCTTGGGAACACAACTATGTGCACAAGGCGACAGCCGAACTGATCGATCCGGGCGAAGCGGTCCACGTCCCGGTCAAGGCCCCGCACTGGGTGCTGAACGGCGGAATGCCATCAACCTCGCTGTCGATCACCTGGCGCTCAGACTGGTCCTACGCCGAGGCAGACGCCCGCGCCTTCAACCACGTCTTGCGCAAATTCGGCCTGCGCCCGACCAGCCCCGGCGCCTTTCCGGCGCGGAACCGGGGCAAGGCCTTGGCCTGGCGAGCAATGCGGCGGCTGCGCGGGGCGGCTTGAGGGCAAATCCTTGTGCTTGCACATGCGCATGCACAGTGCTATTTGTTCACGCGGAAGGGATCCAAAATGACCCAAACCGCACGGCGCAACCAGCCTCCGATTACGATCCGTTCGGCCAGAGCGTCAGTCCTGCTGCGCCGATTGGCGACAGGTGGCCGCAGCCAGGCCCAAATCATTGAAGAAGCGCTTGAACGCATGGCGGCGCAGCGCAAGACGCTGTCCGAAGCGCTGGCCCCCACCACGCCGCAGGATTTCGATTGGGAACCCGCCCGGTCGGGCATGGCGGGGCGTGTGCCTGATTTGGGCGACTGATGTTCCTGCTCGACACCAACATCATTTCGGAGAGCCGCAAACTCGGCAGCCCCCGGATTGATCCGCACGTGGCTGAGTGGCTTGGCCAGATCGACGTCGAGGCAACCTATGTCTCAGCCATGACGATCTTTGAGCTAGAACGCGGCGTACGCCAAATGGAACGCCGCGACGCGAAACAAGGCGCCGCCCTGCGCCGCTGGCTCGACGATCAGATCATGCCAACCTACGAACACCGCACCCTGCCCCTGTCGCGCGAAGTGGCGCTGATCTGCGCAGGCCTGCACATCCCCGACCCCAAATCCGAACGCGACGCCTGGATCGCCGCAACGGCGTTGGGTGCGGGATTGACCTTGGTCAGCCGGAATGTGGCCGATTTTGCGGGCATGGGGGTGGAGCTGATCAATCCGTTTGTATGAGGGGTGTAGTGATCGTTTCCGTCGACAATGCGGACGTTTATGGATCTCAGTGGATCTCTTGGGCTTATCGCGCCTGTCAGCGGAATTCACTATTGCCTTGATGCATCTTCGAGCCAGCCAATGAGGCAACGCTTTGCGACCGTCCAAATCAAAAGGGTCTGCCAATCATCGTCGTTTTTGAAGGAAAATATGCCTGCATCTGACGAATGGGCAAAACTGCCATGAACAAGATCACTCCGAACATCGTATAAATTCCTGGCAAGTATCTTGGTACCGTCAGTGAGTTGCCCGTAGCGATCAACTATAGCATCAAAGCCATTTTTTATTTCTTCACTTCGTGGAAGGAGACATTCGATCGAGGCCGAAAACGACGGAACGCCAATTGTTTCAATTGAGCGGAACTGAACGCCTTGCGCAAACCACATGCACGCTCGATGAAACTTACTCGCCTGTTCGAGATCGAGAGAATGCATAAGGCCTAGATGCCGATCAAGCGTTTTCGGTATCAGTAATTCTGCATCCCAAAACCACAGGCGGCCATAGTAATCTGCTCCATCATAAGTTTTCACAATCGGCTCTTGTGACGCGGGAAAGTCATCGTGCAGGCCACCATGAGGATCACTGAATCCCGGGCTCAACAAGTGGTTCTCCATCCGGTGTTCTCGGAAGAGAGAAGTCCAAAGTGGCCCAGACGGGAAGTGCGCGTATTTAATGTCGGCAGCTAACAGCAGCGTCAAGGCGTTATGATGGCGCTCGAGCTCGCGCATCATCCACAACGATTGGAGCATCATTGAGGAGCTTTTTCTAACCTTAACTTCCATTAAGATTGGGTAGGGAGGCCCTAAATGCTCATCCACTTTTTTACTAAAAGGATCGGCAACTTTTTGCCACTCATCGAGGCCACTTCCAATAATAGTGTCTGGTGGAGGTGGCCGGAGCCGCAAACCGTTGCTTACCTGAAGCTGGCCTTTCAATGGCCGCTCGGAGAAAATATAGCGGGACACCACGTGTGACCCAGCATCTTCTTGGAGCGCTTGTTTTGCTCTTTCTACCAAGTCATCCTGACTGGCCTTGGTCAGCCGCATACCAGGCGTAATTCCAGTAATTCGGTTCCCTCTAAAGCGCAGTGTTAGATATGATTCGTCTGCAAATTCGCGGGCGTGGAAAATTAACTCTTGAACGCCTGAACAACCAACTGATTGACTTCCATCAAACCCCTCATGCAGCAGTGCATAAATTTCTTGATCGTCGAGCGTAAGCTGACGAAGCCTTTCTAAAATTTTCAAACGGCTCCCTTTCGACTTACGTTGGATAAGTTTGTGCAATTGCCCCGCCTACCAATTAGAAATCAGCAGATCTCCCCAGCCCCACTACTTCCCCGCCTTCCCCTTGACCTTCACCCTCGCCGCCTCCGCCTCAGCCGCATCGGCCCGGCGGGTTTGTTCCTTCTCCGCCTCAGTCGGCTCGTAGTCCGCCGGGGCTCGGATATAAACCGAGCCGTTGGATAGCTCGACCATTTCGGTGCGGGTGCGTTGGGCGCGGGCGGCG
>JANMHL010000228.1:0-3935 GCA_031375125.1 Novosphingobium sp.
GCCTCGCCGCCAAAGGGCTGACCAGTGCCGAGCGGGTCGAACTGCAGCAGCAAATCGCTACCCTGCGTGAACAGCAGCGCGGCCAAGTGCAAGACCGTAAGTCCAGGGAAGCCTCGATCGCCAGCACCCCGGTGGTGTTCAACTATACCAGCCAGTCGATCCTCAGCGGCAGAGGCACTGTCGCCAAAGCGGCCGGTGCAAGCCTGTCCAGCGTGCAAAGCCTGCTGGCCTTTCTCGCCCTGCTGCTCGGCTTGGCTCTGCCATGGTTGCTGCTGATTGGGGCAAGTGTTTGGCTATGGCGCTCGGCCGCGCTCAGCCGTCTGCTGAGCCGCCTGTTCGGCCCCCGCGCGCCTGATCCCTCGCCCAGCGAGTAGGGCTTGCGCCCCTGCGCCGGTGCCGCCGCCCCGCCGGCGCAGGGGTTTAGGCAATCTGGCTTTTCAGCCAAGCCTTCAAAGCATCCGGATCAAGCACCCGGATTTTGCGATAGCCGGTTTCGATCAGGCCCGCTTTACGCATCCAGGTAAGGCTTTTTGACAAGGTCATCGGGGTCACTCCGATCATCCCGGCCAGATCCTCTTGGACCGATACGATCCAGTCTTTTTCGCCGCGCTGGCGCCACTGGTTAAGCAGGACTTTGGCAAGATGCGCATCGCGTGACATGACCCGCAGATCATCGCTCATGGCCATTGCCCGCCCCAACCGGATCGCGGTAATCTTGTAAAGCGCGCGCACCACCTCAGCGTTTTCGAGCAATCGGGCAAAGGCCGCAGGATTGTAGTGATCGACCACAGTCGGCCCGGTCGCCATCGCATCATGGGTGCGCCGTTTGCCGCCGAACAGCAGGATATCGCCATAGTGCGCGCCCGTCCGGATCGTGCTGACAAAGGTCTGCGTTCCATTTGGGCGCAGCTGAAAAAGGCGAACCTGTCCCAAAATGACAATCCCCATTGCCGTTTCGGTATCCCCGCGATTGTGTATCAAACTTCCGTTATCATAGGATTTGCGCTGCCCATGACTTGCCAACCATTGCCGGGCGCTTGGCGAAAGCAAGTCGAACAGCACTTCTTCTGCGACGCGTGGCATGGTTGACTTGCCCCAATTACAAATAAATTTGTATTCTCGGTGCGGGATTACGTCTAGGTTTAATTTCTAACCGAGCCCTTTGGGTCGCGCAACGAAGCAGCAAGAGCTGTTCCGATGAGGCACGGGGAACAGCGGGCGCCGCGTTTCACTGGCGCGGCGCCCGCCATTCACTTTGTCACTTTCGTGATCGCTGGAATGAACCGCATTCCCGCTTGTCAGGCGCGCACGGCTCCCTTATCCGCTTAACCGAACGATTAAACGAACAGGGAGTTCCCATGCGCTTCGAAGGCACCAGCAACTATGTCGCAACCGACGATCTGAAAGTTGCCGTCAACGCCGCCGTGCTGCTGCGCCGGCCCTTGCTGGTCAAGGGTGAGCCCGGCACCGGCAAGACCGTGCTGGCCCACGAAATCGCCAAAGCCGTTGGCGCGCCGCTGATCGAATGGAACGTCAAGAGCACCACCAAGGCGCAACAGGGCCTCTATGAATACGATGCGGTTGCCCGCTTGCGCGATGGCCAGCTGGGTGATGAGCGGGTCCACGACATTGGCAACTACATCAAAAAGGGCAAGCTGTGGGAAGCCTTCACCGCGCCCCAGCTGCCGGTCCTGCTGATCGACGAAATCGACAAAGCCGACATCGAGTTTCCCAACGATCTGTTGCAGGAACTCGACCGAATGAGCTTTGATGTTTACGAAACCAAGGAACGGATTGCCGCAGTCGAACGCCCGATCGTGGTGATCACCAGCAACAACGAAAAGGAACTGCCCGACGCGTTCCTGCGCCGCTGTTTCTTTCACTACATCAAGTTCCCCGATCGCGACACGATGCAGGCAATCATCGACGTCCACTTCCCCGGTATCCAGAAAATTCTGGTCAGCAAGGCGATGGATATCTTCTACGAAGTGCGCGACGTCCCGGGCCTGAAGAAAAAGCCCAGCACCAGCGAGCTGCTGGACTGGCTCAAGCTGCTGCTCAACGAAGATATGCCGCTTGACGTTCTGCAGCAGAAAGATCCGACCAAGGCGATCCCGCCGCTCCATGGCGCCCTGCTCAAAAATGAGCAGGACGTGATGCTGTTCGAAAAGCTGGCCTTCATGGCGCGGCGGCAGGTATAGTAGTTCGGCAAGTCGACAATCGACGTAGCCTGGAGCTTTCTGATGGCAAAAGATACCGAGCTAAAATGGGAAGACGCCATCCGGCAAGTTTTGGCCGAAGCTGCCACTTCGCTGCATTACACCGAAGTGTCGGATCGGATTGTTAGGGCCAAACTTAAAAAGAAGATTGGGGCGACACCTTCAGCAACAGTTGCAGCTTGCTTAAGTAAAATTGTTTCAACGCCTGGGTCTGATATTCAAAAAACGGGTCGTGGCTTATTTGCTTTGAAATCCGCGCTGGAAGCAGCTGCAGTCGAACCAGAGGCGGCTTCAGATGCTCCCGAAGATTCGGAGTCTGGTGCTATCCAGGCATTTGGAATGTACTGGAAGTACGATGATGTTCATTGGACCGGGAAAGTGCGACTACTAGGTCGTCAAAATCAAGAGGCTGCTACTGTCGATTTTTCTGAGCAGGTCGGAATATATCTCCTCCATGATCGCGATAGAGTAATTTATGTCGGCAGAGCTTCAGAAACTTTAGCCTCACGACTAAAGGCGCATACCACAGATCGGCTTAGTGGGAGGTGGGACAGGTTTTCTTGGTTTGGTCTCAGAAGCGTAACTGAAGACGCGAAACTGGCCGAACCGCCTGCAAGCTGGAAACACCACGATGTCATCGATACGATGGAGGCGGTGTTGATCGAATGTCTTGAGCCATCGAAAAACCGACGTGGTGGGGATCGCTTTGCCGACGTTGAATTTTTGCAGGTTTTGGCACCTGAAATTCAATCTCGGCAACAAAAACAACTGCTAACCCAATTAGCGCAAAAGTTAGACAACTAACCCATGTTCTTCAACTTCATCGACGAGTTGCGCGCCGCTGGGATTAAGGCGTCTTTCAAGGAGCACCTGGTGCTCTTGGAAGCGCTCGACAAGGATGTGATCGAGCAGACGCCCGAGCAGTTCTATTACCTCTCGCGCTCGATCTTTGTGAAGGATGAAGGCTTGCTCGACCGGTTCGATCAGGTGTTCAACAAGGTCTTCAAGGGGATCCTGACCAACTATGGCCAGGAACAGGTCGATATCCCCGAAGACTGGCTGAAGGCGATTGCCGAAAAATTCCTGACGCCAGAGGAAATGGCCGCGATCGAAAAGCTCGGGTCGTGGGACGAGATCATGGAGACGCTGAAGCAGCGGATTGCCGATCAGCAAAAGCGCCACGAGGGCGGCAACAAATGGGTCGGCACCGGCGGGACCAGCCCGTTTGGCAACGGCGGCTACAATCCCGAAGGCGTCCGGATCGGCGGCGAAAGCAAGCACAAGCGCGCGCTGAAAGTCTGGGAAAAGCGCGAATACCAGAACCTCGACAACACCCGCGAGTTGGGCACGCGCAACATCAAGATTGCACTGCGCCGCCTGCGCCGGTTCGCCCGCGAAGGCAATGCCGACGAGCTCGATCTGGATGCGACCATCGAAGGCACCGCGCGCCAAGGCTGGCTTGATATCAAGATGCGGCCTGAACGGCACAATGCGGTCAAGCTGTTGCTCTTCCTCGACGTCGGCGGGTCGATGGATCCGCATATCAAGCTGTGCGAGGAATTGTTCAGCGCGGCGACGAGCGAGTTCAAAAATCTCGAATTCTTCTATTTCCACAACTGCCCTTATGAAGGCGTGTGGAAGGACAACAAGCGCCGCTTCACCGAACGCACGCCGACATGGGACGTGCTCCACAAATATGGTCACGACTATAAGCTG
>JANMHL010000248.1:0-8449 GCA_031375125.1 Novosphingobium sp.
CCGATTGTGCTGGCGTTCAGCCCGCCGGAATCGGGCAGCATCGCCTTGAGGTTGCCGCCAGCTGAAAACGCGGTGCCAGCTCCGGTCAAGATCGCGACCCGAACCTTGGGATCGTCCTCCATCTTGGTCAGCGTATCGAGCAGGACTTCGATCAGATCGAGGTCCGAGATCGGATTGCGCAGTTCGGGCCGGTTGAGCGTGATTGTGGCAATGCCATCGGCGTCGAGCGAATAAAGGACCGGGCTTTCCATACTTGGTATCTCTCCAGATCAGATCGTTGCGCGGTCTTTGGCATGGCGCAGGCCACTGGGCAACCACCAGGCCATTGTCAAAGCGGCTGCCAGGGCCAATACCGCCGCGGGCAGGGCGCCAATTCCGCCAAGGTAGGCGGTGCGGAAAGTCGCCATGTGGACGGCATAGAGCGGGAACGACAAAGCTCCCGACCAGACCGCCCAGCGCGGCGCAGACCGCAAGTTCAAGCCGCCGGCGATCAACAACGGGCTGCCGATCAGGATGAAGGTCAGATCGAAAACCCAGCCAAGTTGAGCCCAGGGGCTGAGCATCAGCAGCGGGAGTGCGGCAAGCGCTAGAACTGGGGGTACGGCAATCGCCGGGCGATCCTGCCACTGCCGCCACAGCAGCACACCGATTGCATAGCTTGTCAGGCAGCGGATCAGCGCTGGTCCGGCCTGCGCCGTCAGTTCACCGAAATTGAGGTCACCCTTAAGCTGTGCGAAATAAACCAGTGGCAGCAACATGACCGCAATTAGCGAGAGCAGCGCCCAGTTCGATAACCGCCACAGAAACGCCGCGTGCAGGGCGTTGGCGACCAGTTCGTAAAATATCGACCAGCCCGGATTGTTGAGTGGGAACAGCTCGTGCTGTAAGCTTCCCGGCAGCAGCATGAGGTTGAGTGCGAGGGCCATCCCGAACAGCTGCGGATCGCCGGTTACGGTCCACAGGTACGGCAAGCCAATCAGCCCGCCCAGCGCCATGGTCAACCACAGGCGGCGATGACGCAGCACAACGAAGGTGCCCGCCCTAAGGCCGCCTTCCATCCGCGCCTCATAGGTCCGCGCCATCACATAGCCCGAGAGCATCATGAAAAAGTCGACTGCAAGATAGCCCTTGCCGGTCCAAGTGGCTGAGCCGGGGAACACCGCATTGAGGTGGAACCCGAACACCCCCAGCGCAGCGATCCCGCGCATGGCGTCAAGCCCGTGGATGCGGCCTGGCGCGGTCATCCGATCAGGCGCTCAATGAACCAAAAGCTGGCGGTAATACCGATGGCATAGGTCACGGCGACCGTTGCCGGGCGCAATGCCTGTGGAGCGAACCGGCGGGAGGAGGTGATCAAAGCCATAACGGCGCTGACCACTAACAGTTGTCCGGCTTCGACCCCAAGGTTGAAAGTCAACAGCGCTGTGGGAACATCGCTTTCGGGCAAACCAATTTCACGCAGTGCCCCGGCAAAGCCAAAGCCGTGAATCAACCCGAACAGAAATGCAACGACCCAGGGTGCGCGCTCTGCCAGACTGGGATTGTCCGGGTCGCGCTTGACGATTTCAACTCCCATGAACACGATCGACAAAGCGACCAGGGCTTCGACCGGGGCTTGGGCCAACCCGACCAGCCCCAGCGTCGAACCGATCAGCGTGAGCGAATGGGCGACCGTAAAGGCCGTCGCGGCTTTGACAACCGGCCCGGGTTTTCCAAGCAGCAAGACCAGTGCAATAACGAACAACAGGTGGTCATAACCCGTCAGAATATGCTCAACGCCCAGCACGAAATAGCTGCGCGCAACTTCCCAGCCATCGGGCACCGTGGCCACCGCCACCATCGCGTTTTGCTGGGTCAGCCGGGTGGTCTGGACCGGACGATCAAGCGGGGCGACGCGCAGCAGTGCATCGGTAAAAGCTGCGTCCATCCCCGCAAGACCAACTTTCGAACCGGCGAGCGGCTGGGTGCAGGTCAGGCGGCTTTCCGCAACCAGCACCGCGCCCTCGACCCGGGCCGACGGCGCAGTTTGCTGGCAGAATGCGGGGAAGACCGGGCGGGTGCGGGTAGCAAGGCCGCCAAGGACCGGGGCCTTCCAGACCAGCTTCCACTGTTGTGCGTCCAGTTGGGTCAGCTCCAGATAACCCGGTCGCAGCTCATCAGCCTGCGCGGGCAGGGCGGCAAGTAGCGCCAGCAGGCTCAGGCAGAGCCGCAGCAGCCGACTCACTTGGGCAGCTCGATTACCACGTCATAACCCTTGAGGATGCGGGCATAGGTATCGCTTTGCGCCTTGGCCCGCGCCGCCGCGCGCCAGTCATTCTCGACCCGCTGGCGTACCTTCGAAAGGACGGGCGGCTGCGCAGCGCCGCGTTTGGTCACCCGCACCAGATGGAGGCCAAGCCCCGATGCAACCGGCCCGGACCATTGCCTGATTGGCTGATCGCGCAACCCCAGTGTGAATTCATCGCCGAATTGCGCCGAGATATCCGCGCCGGACGCATCGCTGAATTTGCTCGGGATCGGGATCGGCAAGGTCGGAACCGCCCCGCCGCCGCGCAGGATCGGCAATTGCTGCTCTGCCGTGCTGCGTGTCTCTGGCGTGTCTGCGCCAAAGTAGAGTTGTTCAAAGCTGGTCAGCGGGTCTTCGGCATATCGCGCCGGGTCCTTGTCGATCAGGGCCTGCAATTCGGCATCGCTGGGTGTTTGTGTTTCCGCATCGGCAACCGCCATGCTTTCCATCTTGCGCCGCATCCGGCGCACGACCACTTCGTCGCCCTGATCGAGCCCCAGCGCCAGCGCCTCGCGGTAATAGACCTGATCCTGCACCCAGTCGCGGATTAGCCCGTCGGTTTCCTCTTTGGTCGGGAGCCGCCGGAAACTGTCCTGAAACCGACTGACGAGCGCGCCGACAACGCGATCGTTCACCACGATCCGCCGCTCACCCAGATCTGGCGCGCGGCCAGACAGCAGCGCAAAGACCAGCGCACCGGCGAACAGGAAATGAACCAGCGGCTCTTTCAGCAGCCGCCGGGCAGTGTCATTCAGGGTCATAGGTTCAGGCCGGATTGTACCAGATCGCCGAGGTATAGGCGCGTTCCTGCTGCCTCAACGGGATTTCGGGGGGCAGGGTCAGCTTATACTTCACCGCATCATAGGCCATCCAGGTCGGGGTCGGGATCTGCAGGACGCGGACATAATAGAACGCCCGCTGCTTTGGATCAAATGCCGGATCAGACCAGACCGTGGCCAAAGTCGGCGCGCCGATCGTGTTCTGATAGGTTGCTGTGGCCAGATCGATCGTGTCGCCCACTGCAGGCACTTTGCCGCCAACCAATGGCCGTTTGGCCATATCGCTCCAGACCACGTCGAACACCTGCTCGTGGCTTTGACCCGCTGCATCGACCCAGCCTTTGATGACTTGCACGCGGTCGAGATTGGCGTCCTGCGGGTCTTTCAGGGCCGAGATCACAAAGCTGGGGGCGCCTTTTCCGCCGGGCTTCAGTTCACCGCCCATCGGCACGCCGCGCGCATAGCCGGTCTTGACCCAATCGCCGTTCAAATCCTCGGCCGTGAAATCCCAGCCGCCGAACACCCGCACGGTCATCCGGGATCCGGTTGTGGCATAGACCTCGCGCCGCATCATCGCATCGAAGATCGCCTCGCGGCTGTTCGACGTGGCCCAGACCGCAGCATATCCACTGGCAAGGCTCTGCCAGTTCATCCGGCCACTGGCCACGCCAGGCACAAAGCCCGCAGTGGCGCGCTTGGGGCTGGGTTCAACCCCACTGTGTTTGCCGAAAAAGTTGTCTTCTTCCGTGGTCGAGAGCGATGTGTGACTGTCGGTCGATCCAATCACGCCAAACTTGTAAGGATTAACCCCGGTCCGCGCTTCGATCAGCAGTCCCCGTTTCAGGGCCTCGCGGACATAAGACCCCGGCAGGTCACCCTGCTTGGTCTTGATATTGCCCAGCAAGTTTGCCTGATCCCAGCCAGAGGTGCCGTATTCGGCGAACTCATCGTTGGGCGACATGAATGGATGGGCTTCGCTATCCCCCTTGATCTGGGTGATTTCGGCAACCGGTTCGTGCGCCGCCCGGCGGCGGGCATACTCGGCACTGATTGGGCCGCCGTTTGGCTCGGTCATCATCCACATCAGGCCATTTGAAAGATTGCCATTGTGCGGGATCGCCAACACCTTGCCGCCAGTATCCTTTTCATAGGCGTCCATTTTGGTCCACAAATCGTCGGGCCAAAGACTGCTGCCTGGATCCCACGGGGTAAGGGTTGAAACCTTGTCCTTACCATCACGGAAAATTACGTTGCGGTGCAGGTTGTTGCCGGACTGCATCAGCGTATATTCAAACCCCATGAAGGCGGTGAATTTGCCGGGCTCGTTGTAGCGCTCAACCGTGTCCATGTGATCGTCCCACAGCTTGGCAATCCGCTTGGCCGACTTCTCGGGATCGTTGAGCGCCTTGGGAACCAGTCCTTGAGCCCGCGCCGCGAGCATTTCGCCAGTGGCCTTCAGCGAGCCTTCGGGGCCTTCATGCATCATGTCGTACCAGCGCAGCGCGGTCGGATCACTGATCAACATGCGCGGGGCTTCATAAAGCGCCTTGGTTGCACCGATCCCTTCGGCGTGGTCTGAAATCACCAGAAAGTCGAGTGGGCGATGTAGCTTGGCCTTGGCCCCGGTGGTGGCCTGCACTTCTTCCCCTCTGGCAAAGCGCAGCGCCGCTTCGGGGTCGAGCCGGGTGCCAAAGCCAAAGGCATCGACCGAATTGCTGGTGTGCAGGTGAGTGTCGCCCCAGAACACCTGTTCAGGATAAGCGGTGTTCTTGACTTCGGCTTTTTTACCGGTTGCTGGCCCAAGCCGGTCGCAGCCCGAAACCAGAGCCGTCGATGCCAACAGCATTGCGGCGATGAGAATTGCCTTGCGCATAAGATCAGCTCCTAAGCCGGGTTGTACCAGATCGGCGAAGTATAGCCGCGTTCCTGCTGGATCAGCGGGATCGCCGGATCCAGTTTCAGTTTGAACCGGACCACATCGAAATTAACCCAGCTGGGGGTCGGGATTTCCAGCACCCGGACATAGTAAAACGCCCGCTGCTTTGGATCGAACTGCGGATCGCTCCACACGGCCGACAGGGTCGGTGCACCGATCGAATTGGCATAGCTGGCGGTTGCCGTATCGACTGTGCTGCCCACCGCTGGAACTTTACCGCCAATTGGCGCACGCTTGGCCATGTCAGACCAAACCACGTCATAGACCCGTTCCTGCGCTTGACCCGAACCGTCAACCCAGCCCTTGATGATCTGAACCCGGTCAAGATTCGCGCCTTGCGGGTCTTTCAGTGCGGAAACAATAAAGCTTGGCACGCCGCCGTGGGCAGGCTGCAACGTCCCGCCCATGGGAACGCCCCGGCTGTAACCAGCCTTGACCCAATCGCCGGCCAGATCCTCAGCTTTGAAATCCCAGCCGCCAAACACCCGCAGGACCATGCGCGGGCCGGTGGTGCCGTAAACTTCCTTGCGCATCATCGCATCATAGATCGCGCCGCGGGTATTGGCAGTCGCCCATACAGCGGCATAGCCACTGGCGAGGTAATTCCAGCCTTTGCGCTCGTCCTTGCGCCCCAGGCCCTGCGCCGTGATGGCGCGGGTTGCAGAGGGTTCGGCGCCGGGGTGCTTGCCAAAGAAGTTATCATCATCGGCAGTAGACAGGCTGGTATGGCTGTCTGTCGAACCAACTACGCCGTACTTGTAGGGGTTTACGCCGGTCCGCAGTTCGATCAGCAAGCCCCGTTTGAGCGCTTCACGCACATAGGAGCCCGGCTGCATTTCGGGAGTCGATTTTTCCGAATAATCGAGATTGCCCAGTTCCCACCCGGCATCGCCAAACCCGGCGAATTCATCGTTGGGGGACATGAACGGATGGCTCTCGCTATCGCCTTTGATCTGGGTGATTTCAACCAGCGGTTCCCGCGCAGCACGGCGGCGGGCGTATTCGGCGCTCATCGGGCCGCCGCTCGGATCGGTCAGTTGGAACATCATTCCATTGGACAGGTTTGAATTGTGCGGGATCGACAGCACCTTGACGCCAGTCTGCTTTTCATAAGCGTCCATGTAGTCCCACAGCCCATCGGGAACCACGGTATCGAACGATGCCAGCGGCATAAATTCGGCGACTTGTTTTGCCCCGTCACGGAAAATCACGTTGCGGTGCAGGTTATTCCCGCCATTCATCAGCGTATATTCGAACCCGTGGAATGCCGTGAACTGACCCGGCTCATTATAGCGTTCGACCGTCGCGACTGCGGCATACCAGTTCTTGCGCAGCCGCTCAGCAGCGCCATCTGGATTGATTAGCTCTTTTGGCAAGGTGTTGCTCGCCTTGGCGCTGATGATTTCACCCACGGCTTTGCGCGATTCCTGCGGCCCGGCGTGCATCATATCATACCAGCGCAGCATCGTCGGATGGGTAATGGCGATGCGCGGAGCGTTGTAGAGGTCTTTCATCGTCGCAAAGCCATCGGAGTGATCGGCGATCACCAGAAAATCGAGCGGACGGGCGAGCTTGGCCTTGATCCCGGTCGACGAGGTTACTTCCTCACCCCGGGCAAAGCGGAGCGCAGCTTCGGGATCGAGCCGATTGCCAAACCCGAACGCATCGGGCGAATTGGCGGTGTGAAGGTGGGTGTCGCCCCAATAAACCCGCTGCGGGTAGGCAGCCTGATTGACGGTTGTCGGAGCAGTTTCAGCCTGATCGGGCGCAGATTGGCTGCACCCTGCGATCAGCGCGCTCGATCCCAACAGCACCGCTGCCATGATTATGGCCTTGCGCATCCCCACATCCCTCCACATCCGGTCTTGTTCTGCAACTTGCCAGCTTGGCCGGGCAGGTCAAGCGTCAGCCGCAAACGCCCGTGTGCAAATGCTGCGGGATGGTGCCGTTCAAAGCCGGTCGAAAGGATCGGAGACTGCAGTGTGCTTCGCCGGTGTCGGCAGCAATACCATTCGGCCACGCTTGGCATTCCAAGCAAATTCACCAGCGCAGGCTTCTGCGCCGTACCCGCCGCATTCGCTGCCGTGGAAATCGAACACGAATACGTTATGGCCCGCGCGTTTCTCGATCGCCAAATCGCGCATCTGACGATCAAACACCCGCAGTGGAACACCCGACTTTCGTCCTAGCCACAACTGATAACGGCACCCGCCAGTGCCGCACCAGGCCGATCCGAACGCCGTGAAGTTGACCTGATAGTCCTGAATACCATCGCGGTTGATATCAACCGGCCGGATCGCAGCCATGATATCAGCCTGGCTGTGCCGACCAAACCCGCTCTTGAGTTGCCTGGTCAACACCTTGGCGATTTCAGCTTTGGGGCTTGGGATGACTTTGGCAGCCGCTTGCGGGGCCGCCACGGTGAGCGGAAGCAAGATTGCAAGGGCGGCTGTCAGGTGGTTGCGCATGGCGGTCCTTTGATTGTTGCCGCGCATCATAGCGCAGGCGCGGCGGCCCGCCTTGCCCAAATGCGACAAGCCAGAAACGCTATTCGACCGGTGCGAAAGTGCCGCTTTGTTCGTCCAGCAAGTGCAGCAAGCCATCCGATATCGCGAAGAACGCGCCGGTCAGCCGCAGTTCGCCGCTGCGCTCTTTGCTGCGGACGCAAGGAAAACTGCGCAAGTTGGCAAGGCTGACCTGCACCCCGGCCTGTTCCATCGCCCGTTCGGCCGAGCGGCCTGCGGTGCCATGCTCTGCCACGACCTGTTCGCGCGCATCGTCCAGCAGCGCTATCCAATCGGCAATAAAGCCGCCTTCGCCCGGTTCAGTGCCGTATAGCTCGCGGGTGAGCGCCGCCTTGCAGCCGCCGCACATCCCGTGGCCGAGCACGACGATCTCTTTGACTTTCAGCACTTGCACCGCAAATTCCAGAGCGGCTGAGACCCCGTGGTGGCCCGGCGTGGTTTCAAACGGAGGGACCATCGCGGCGACATTGCGAACGACGAACACTTCGCCCGGATCGAAATCGAACACCTGCGATGGATCGACCCGGCTGTCCGAACAGGCAATCACCATCACCTGCGGTTCTTGCCCATCGCGCAGGGCGGCCCAGCGTTCGCGGTTCGGGCCCCAGGCGGACGAGCGGAACCGGCGGTAACCGTCAATCAGGCGATCAAGGCCATTAGTGTTTGCGCTGTTCATGGACAGCCTAATGGCGTGAGATTTTCTGGCTGGCAAGCGCACGCCTGAACGCCTATCTGGGCGGCATGAACGATCTGTCTTCTACGCCAACCGCTGTTCCTGAACACGCCGAGCCGCGCCAGCGCAAGCCGGACTGGATCCGGGTAAAGGCCCCGACCAGTAAGGGCTACGGCGAAACCCGTCAGTTGATGCGCGATCTGAAACTCAACACCGTCTGCGAAGAAGCGGCGTGCCCCAACATCGGCG
>JANMHL010000276.1:0-3549 GCA_031375125.1 Novosphingobium sp.
GCAACCTTGCCGACCGAGGTAACAACCGCAGCCGTGCCGCAAGCGAAAGCTTCGATCAGCTGGCCCGATGCGGCGTCGGCGCGCCATTGATCGAGGCTGTAGCGTTCTTCGGACACCGCCAATCCTTCCTCGCGGGCAAGCTGGATCAAGCTGTCGCGGGTGATCCCCGGCAGGATCGTGCCGGTCAGTGGCGGGGTGGTCAGGCGGCCATCGGCAAAGGCGAAGAACAGGTTCATCCCCCCCAGCTCCTCGATCCATTTGTGTTCTGCGGCATCGAGGAACAGCACCTGGTCAAAGCCTTTGGCATAGGCTTCGGCGGTGGGGACCAAGCTGGCAGCATAGTTTCCGCCGCACTTGGCCGCGCCGGTCCCGCCGGGGGCGGCACGGGTGTAGTCTGAAACCATGATCGAGACTGCCGGGGCACCGGACTTGAAATAGTTGCCAGCCGGGCTGGCGATGACCATGAACTTATAGGCCTTGGCCGGGCGCACGCCTAGAAACGCCTCGGTCGCGATCATGAACGGGCGCAGGTAGAGCGATCCGCCGGCGACCGTCGGAAACCAATCCGCATCGGCCTGGACCAGTTCCTCAATCGCCGCGATGAACAGTTCGGGCGGCAGCTCTGGCATCGCCAGCCGCCGGGCCGAGGCGTTGAACCGCGCCGCATTGGCATCAGGGCGGAACAGCGCCATCGACCCATCGGGGTGGCGATAAGCCTTCAGCCCTTCGAAAATTTCCTGCGCATAGTGCAGCACCGAAGCGGCAGGATCGAGCGCGATCGGGCCATAAGGGGCGACCGTCGGGCTGTGCCAGCCGTCCGCTTCGGACCAGTCAATCGTCACCATATGATCGGAGAAGCGCGCGCCGAAACCGGGGTTGGCGAGAATTTCTGCCCGCACGGCCGCGTCCATCGGTGCGGGGTGGGGCAGGCGGGTAAACCGGGTCGGTGAATCGGCGAGGGTCGCCATCGGCTTCGATCCTTAAATTGCGAAGCGCTGGTTTTGAACGAAAGTTACGTTATTTACAAGCGCAATGTAATAAATGCATAGACACTATGCACCTTTCCACCATAGCCGAGATTGCGCCAAAGGCCAACAAATGAGAAGGGCGGCCCCGGTAAACCGAGAGCCGCCCTTGACATGGTCAGCGGCCGGAAGCGCCGCTCACGAAACCTTTATCGCTTCGGTCACCCTTCGCGATAATGCTCCATGTGGCGGATTACCGACCCCTCTGCTGAACCATGAGACATCGGTCACCTCCTTTCACGCTTAAGCCACTCGCTTCAGATCAGAAGCTGGCTTCGGAGCACTGGCGTGTGCCCCGTCCATGGCTGACGTTGTGAATCATTTTGCGCTGCACAACAAGACTTGCATTGAATTATTTTGGCGTCAGTATCCGGTGTTTCGGGCCTGTGCTTTTTACGGTCCGGTCCCCCCCTAGCGGCAGTCTTCGATCACCCGGCTCAGCTCTGGCCAGGCGGGGAGGTAAAGCGTCTCCAGCCCAGCCGCTTCCAGCGCAAAGCGCCCGCGCGAAAAGGCGATCGCATCGAGCAGCGGATCGCGCGCGGCCAGCGGCACGACCAGCCAGCCAGCCGGACTGCGCGCAGGATCGCTCATCAACGGACGGCGCAGATTGCTGGTCGCGACAGCCAGCGGAACGGCGGTTGCTGCATATCCGGCGCGGACCAGTTGGACCTGTCCGGCAGCGCGGTCGCAGCTCAACACTGCCAGCGGCGCGGCGCCGGGCAGGCCAAAGCTGGCGGTTGAGCGGCCAGCAACCATCGCCCACGACCAGTTGCCCGGGGTTTGCGGGGCATCGCGCCAATCGGCCGGCGGTAACGCCAGTGGGGCGGGCCGGGGCACCGGGCGCGGCTGGCTAATCATTGGCGGCGGCACCGGTTTAGGTGCCGCGGCGCAAGCGCTGAGCACCAGCGTGGCGATAGCGCAGAGGGGAACAATTGCCTTCACGCCGCTTCTATGGAAGGAGCCGGGCCAATGAGCAAGCTGCTGAAAATTCGGGTAGACCAATTGCTGGTCGAGCGCGGCCACGCCGAAAGCCGGACCCGGGCGCAAGCTTTGGTACTGGCCGGGATCGTTTTTTCGGGCGAAACCAAGCTTACCAAGTCCGGCCAGACATTGCCCGCCGACGCCCCGATCGAGGTGCGCGGACGCGACCACCCGTGGGTTTCGCGCGGCGGGATCAAGCTGGCCCATGCGCTTGCGGAATTTGCGCTTGATCCGGCGGGCGTCACCGCGATGGATATCGGCAGCTCGACCGGCGGGTTTACCGATGTGCTGCTCAGCCAAGGCGCGGTGCGGGTGTTTGCGGTCGATTCGGGGACCAATCAATTGGCCTGGAAACTGCGCCAAGACCCCCGCGTGACGGTGCTGGAACAGACCAGCGCGCGGATCCTGACCCCGGCCCAGATCGACGCGCCGTGCAGCTGGGTAGTGTGCGACGCCAGTTTCATTTCGCTGGCCAAGGTTCTGGAAGTGCCGCTGAGATTGGCCGCCACGCCGTGCCGTCTGGTTGCGCTGATCAAGCCGCAGTTTGAAGTGGGCCGGGGCGAAGTCGGCAAAGGCGGCGTGGTCCGCGATCCCGCGCTGCACCAACGGGTTTGCGATGAAGTGCGCGGCTGGCTCGAAGGAATGGGCTGGGCGGTGCAAGGGATCACCGAAAGCCCGATCAAGGGGCCGGAAGGAAATGTTGAATTTCTGATCTCAGCGGAGCGGCTGGCTTAGTTCCTCCTGAGTTCCTCTCCATTTTCGACGAATGTCGCAAATGGGGAGGTGGATCGTCCGCAGGACGAGACGGAGGGGTTTGGACGCCAGCGCAGAAGCCCCTCCGTCTCGGCTACGCCGATCCACCTCCCCATTTGTGGCATTCGCCAAAAATGGAGAGGAACCTGTGGACCAGCCATTGCCTCGGCCCGCTGCCACCGCCACAGTCGCCGCTGAAATCGCATTCTGATTCGAGGCCCCTTCGATGAGTGAACTTGCTTCCCCCGGCCAACTCCGGGCCGCACTGCTGCGTTGGACGTTGTTTTTGGCGCCGTTGCTGCTGATGCTGGGCTTTTTGTCGGGCGCTGTGGCGGGGAGCGGCGGTGGCAATCCGTGGTTCATGGGGCTGGAAAAACCAGTAATCTATCCGCCGCCAGCCACGTTCGGAATTGTCTGGAGCATCTTGTACCTGCTGATGGGCGTGGCGCTGGCGATGATTGTCACGGCGCGCGGCGCGGCCGGGCGCGGCGCGGCGATTGGCCTGTTTGTGGTGCAGTTCGTGCTCAATCTGGGCTGGTCGCCGCTATTTTTTGGAATGCACCAGTTGAGCGCGGCGCTGATCCTGCTGGTGGTGATCGATCTGGCAGTGATCGCCACGATCTGGCTGTTCTATCGGGTTCGCCCGATGGCGGCCTATTTGCTACTGCCCTATCTGGCCTGGGCGTTGTTCGCGACGGCGCTCAATTATCAGTTTGTGGCGGCCAATCCGGATGCGGAAAGTGGGACCGATATCGTCCTGCACTTGAACCCCGTCACTCAAGAGGCCATC
>JANMHL010000166.1:0-10809 GCA_031375125.1 Novosphingobium sp.
CGGTCGGTATCTCTACACCGGCATCACCCTGGACTTCTAAATCAGGCGATTGCGCGCTAAACAGGCGGCGGCTCTCCACACCGGGGGGCCGCCGTTCCTGTTTCAGACCTTACACTTGAAAAGCCACCCAGCCCGATGACCCAGCCTGCCCCTCCCGAAACCATGCAGCGGATCATGGCTGCCGCCCGCAGCCGCCAGCTTGATGAAGCCGCGGTGCTCGCGGCGCGGGCCTTCACCGTCCATCCTGAAGATACGCGGCTGGCAGCGTTGGCTGGGGCAATCGAATTCCAGCGCAGCCAGCATCAGGCCGCGGCAGGCTATCTGTTGGTTGCTCGGCGCGGGCATCCCGCAGACGTCACAATCCGCGGCAACCTCGCCGAATCGCTGTTTCACCTTGGCCGGTTCGATGAAGCCGCCGCGCTGTGCGATGATGCCGCGATTGCGACCGATCCCAGCTTGCGGCTGATCCGGCTTGGAGCGTACTTCGCGCAAGAGCGGCAGGATTTCGGGCGTGCAGCCATGCTTTACCGCCAGATTGTCGCCATTCACCCAGACGACTGGTCAAGCTGGAACAACCTTGGCAACGCGCTTAGCTCGTTGGAGGAATTCGCAGCGGCAATTGCGGCGCTACAAACCGCCGCTGCGCTCGATCCCCAATCTGGTCCGATCCAGATCAACCTGGCCAATGCCTTGCTTGCAGCGGGCCGGTTTGACGAGGCTGAAGCGCTGCTAAAACAGTTAGCCGATACGGATTCCACTGATTCCGCCCCGCTCCTCTCGCTATTCGCCGCCTATCGCGATGTCGGGCGAGAGGCTGAGGCCTATACCGCAATCGCTGAAGCGGCTTCGCGGGCGCCCGGCAAAGCCGAGATCCGATCTGACTATGGCCAAGAGGCAGCCCGCCAGCACGACTATGCCATTGCCGAAGCCGAGTACGAAGCGGCTTTGACACTCAACCCTCAACTGGGGCCATCCTACGTCGGGCTCGGCTCACTCTATGAGCGGATGAACCGCGAGGATGAGGTTGAGCCGCTGCTGACCCGGGCCCAATCCAACGGCACCGATCCGCAATCCGCCGCCTATATCGAGGCCTTGATCCACAAACGCAGTGAAGATTTCGAAGCCGCCTTTGACGCACTCGAACGGTCGGGCGATGTCGTCGTGCCCGGCCGTAAGCTTCATCTGCGCGGGGTCATGCTGGACCGGCTCAAGCGGCATGACGAGGCCTTTGATTCGTTCCTCGCGATGAATGCCCACTGGCGGCAGGATCCCACCCAGCCGGTCGAGCGCGCGGCGATGTACCGCCAGGTTGTCGCCAACGACACCGCGCTGATCAAGCCGGAATGGCGGGCCAGCTGGACCCCGCCGCCCCCGCCGGATAACTGGCCGACCCCCACTTTCCTCGTCGGGTTCCCACGCTCTGGCACGACCTTGCTCGACACGATGCTGATGCGCGAACCACGCGCGATGGTGTTGGAAGAGGAGCCGTTTCTGGCCGAGCTAGAGAACCGCGTCGGCGGGATCGAAGCCTTCCCCAGTCTCGACGCTGAGGCGCTCAGTGAAGGTCGCGATTTCTACTTTGGACGCGTTGCTGAACTGGGCGAAATCACCCGGGATACCTTCCTGATCGACAAGCACCCGCTGCACCTCAACAAGGTCGCGGTGTGCCAACGCTTCTTCCCCGACGCTAAGTTCATCCTTGCCTTACGGCATCCGTGCGACGTCGTGTTCAGCTGCTTCCTGACCAATTTCCAGATCAATAACGCCATGTCGAACTTCCTCGATCTGGGCGACGCAGCTGAGCTTTATGATCTGACGTTTACCCATTGGGAAAACGCGCGGCGGGTGTTCGATCCGCCGGTTTCCAACGTGGTTTACGAACGCCTGATCGAAGATACGCCGCGCGAACTACGCCCGCTGTTCGATTGGCTCGGGCTCGATTGGCCAGGAGATGATCTCGATCACCGCGATGCTGCCCGCGCCCGCGGTGTCGTCTATACCGCTAGCTACGCCCAAGTGACTGAACCAATCTACAAACGCGCCGCCGGGCGGTGGCAGCGTTATACGGCCCAGCTTGAACCTATTTACGACCGATTGCGGCCCTGGGTGGATCGGTTTGGCTACTCGCTTGACGATGGCCGGATCCCCGCTTGGCCGCCGCACAAGCAGGCCGCCGAGTGAGCGCCGAAGCCCGTTTGGCCGAGGCCGATGCTGCGGCAGTCAGCGGAGATCTGGCCGGTGCCGCCGCGCTGATCGAAGCCGTGCTGGCCGAAGCCGATCTGGGCCTCGCGCTCTGGCTCAAACTTGCGGGGTTGCGCCGGGCCTTGCGCCAACCGCGCCGCGCGCTCGAGGCAGTCCATCGCGCGCTGGCCCACGCCCCACTCGACTTTGTCGCTTTGGTCCTGCGGGCCGCTCTGCTCGAAAGGGTTGAGCCTCAGAGCGCCGGATTGGCCTGGGCCGAAGCGCTTGCACAACGACCACCGGGCGATCTGCCCGATGGGCTTGCTGCTGCTGTGGCGCATGGCGAGGCCCTGTCCGCAACTTGGCTGGCGGCACACGAACAGCGCCTGAATGCCGCGACTGGCGCGGCCGAGACATCAGCGAACCCAGATGAGGCTTGGCGAATTGAGCGATTTCGCAACAATATCCTGCGAAAAACGCGCGTCTGGCATAGCGAACCCACCCATTTCCACTATCCGGGACTGGTCGAACGCGAATTTCACCCGCGCAGCCGCTTCGCCTGGCTGGCCGAACTGGAGGCCGCGACGCCGATAATCCGCGCAGAAATGCAAACCGCGCTCGCTTCACGGCAGTCCGAACTGGTCCCCTATCTAGAGTATCAGGACCACGAAGCCTTGGCGCAGTGGAAAGGACTCAACCGCAATCCTGATTGGACTGCACTGCATTTGATCAAACAAGGTACCCAGATCGCCGCCAACGCTGCGCTGTGCCCGCAAACCATGGCGCTGCTGGCGCGCTTTCATCAGCCGATGATCCCGGGCGCTTCACCCAATGCGATGTTTTCGCTGCTCGCCCCGCAGACCGCGATCCCAGCGCACGTCGGGGTCAACAATTCGCGGCTGGTGTGCCACCTGCCGCTGGTCGTCCCGCCGGGCTGCTGGTTCCGTGTCGGGGCTGAAACCCGGCCTTGGCATGAAGGTCAGGCTTTCGTGTTTGACGATACAATTGAACATGAAGCCGCGAATCCGAGTGACCAATTGCGAGTGGTTCTGATCTTTGACGTCTGGCACCCGGACCTGAGCCCGGTTGAACACCAAGCCATTGCGGCGCTAATCTCGGCTGAAGACACGGTGGATGGTGGGCTATGAGCGATTTGGCGGACAAGGCGCAGGCAGCATTAACGAATGGGACAGAGGCTGCGGTTGCGGCCGAGCTGGCTGAATGGCTCGCCACCACCGGCCCTGACCTGCAATTGCTGCAATGGCGCGCGCTCCTGTTGCGCGCGCTTGACCAGCGGGCCGAAGCGATTGCCCTGCTGGAAACCGCCGCCGATCTTGCCCCGAACGATCCTGCTATTGCGCACAGTTTGGCGCAGACCAGTCTTGAGGCAGGCTTGCCAGCAACAAGCCTCTTCGAAGCGGCCTTGCGGCTCAATCCAGCCAAGGCGGAGGTCCGGCTCGGCCTTGTTGCCGCGAACCAGGCGGAGGGCAACGGACGGGCGATGCTCGCCATCCTTGCCGCCGGGCTTGAAGCCAATCCCGGTTGGTTCGAAGGGCACCGCCAGTATGCCCAGCTGGCCAATCAACTTGGCCTGAGCGATCGCGCGCTGGAGACTTTGGACCGTGCGGCAGCGCGCTTTCCCGAAGACCCCAACGCCAGTTTTGTGGCGATCGATCTGCTGTCCGCTGCCGCGAACAACGCCGCTGTGCTGGAACGGGCCGAAGCCATGCTAACCCGGTTCGGCGATATTCCGGCGGTGCTGCTGGCCAAGGCAGTGGCGCTAGGCGAACTGGGCGATGGCACTGCGGCCAAGGCGCTCTATGCCCGGCTGGGTGAACCCGCCGATCCCAAACACGCAGTCTATCTGATCAGGCAACATTTGCGCGATGGTGAACCCAAGGCTGCGCTTAGAGTCGCCGAGCCATGGCTCGCGACAGATTTTGCAACTCAGCTGTGGCCCTACGTTGGGCTCGCTTGGCGGGTGCTCGGAAATCGTCAGGCCGATTGGCTTGATGGGCAGGCTGGCCTGATCCAGACGTTCGATCTGGATCTACCGGCCGAGCAATTGTCGGGCTTGGCTGTGCGGCTCAGGACTATCCACGCCGGATCGGGCCGATTCATGGACCAATCGGTGCGTGGCGGCACGCAGACTGATGGCCCGTTGTTTGCGCGGATCGAACCAGAGATCCTGCAAATACGGCAGGCTATGGTTGATGCATTTGGCGCGCATCTGGATGAATTGCCACCGATCGATGAGCGCCACCCCCAATTGGCGCTATCGCGCGATCAGGCTCCACGCTTTGCAGGAAGTTGGTCTGTGCGATTGCTCGACGAAGGCTTCCACGCCAGCCACCACCATCCCCAAGGCTGGTTCAGCGCGGTGTTTTACGTCACGGTGCCGGACAGTCTGGCCAGAACCGACGGCCAGTTAGCGCTCGGCGCGGCTCCGCCAGAGCTTGGCCTAGAGGTCGAGCCGCTGCAGTTGATCGAGCCAAAGCCTGGCCGATTGGCGATCTTTCCATCTACCATGTGGCATGGTACAATCCCGTTCTCAAACGGCGAGCGGATGACGATCGCCTTTGATATGGCTCGGCCCATTGCGGAGACTTGATATGAGCATTCTGGCTGCGACACTACTAGTGCTGTCCGCCGGCGCGACGAGCGCCGAGGCTCCGGTAAACCCATCGCCGATCCCCGCTGCACCGGCCAAGACCGAACGGGCGGAAGCTTCGCACGATCCGATCATCTGCCAACGGTCGACCGAAATCGGATCGCGGCTCAAACGCCGCAAGGTCTGTATGCATCAAAGTGAGTGGGATCGGCAGCGGCTTGAAGACAAGCAAATGATCGACCGGACCCAAGTCCAGCGCGGGCTAACCCCGTCAGGGTAGCAGGCGTCAACGGAAAGGGCCGGCCAAACTGGCCGATTTTGTTGTCAATTATCACACGACTTTCAATCAAGCGATCCGCCGCCGCTGTGATGCTGCTTGCAGTGTTGGGCAGCGTCTGGCTGCGTGGCGATGTCGCTGCTCCTAGCCTCAGCCAACGGTTGGTGCTGGCACCGTTGCCGCTGCCGCCGGGGTGCTGCAGCGCCGGTCCGTTCGCTTTGATCGGGGCCTGGCAGTTGACCAGTCCGCATCGGGATTTCGGTGGCTATTCGGCGCTGTTGCAGGCGCAGCCGGGCCGTTTGCTGGCGTTCAGTGACCGCGGCTATTCGCTTGAATTTTCTGAGCCGGGGACGCCGCAAGAGCCAATCCGGATCGCGCCATTGCTGGAAGACAGTGCCCGCCTGAAAGACAATCGCGATGTCGAATCGGCAACGCGGGATCCGCAATCCGGCCGGATCTGGATCGGGCTGGAAGGCCGTGATGCGATCGCCCGGCACCGCCCTGACCTGCGCCGCGAACAGTTTCGCGAGATTCCAGCCATGCGCGATTGGCCGCAGAATCAGGGGCCCGAAGCGATGCTGCGGTTACGCGATGGCCGGTTCGTGGCGCTATGCGAATGCAACCCTGGCTGGTTTCAGAGCGGGCGCCACCCGGCGCTGTTGTTTGGCGGCGATCCAATCGGCGCTGCTGCGCCGCAGACCTTCACTTTCGCCGGGATCGACGGCTATCGCCCGACCGACATGGCGCAATTGCCCGATGGCCGCGTGCTGATCCTGGCGCGCCAGCTGGTCTGGCCGGTGCCGGCGCGCTTTGCGATCAAGATCCTGATTGCCGATCCGGCGGAGATCGTGCCCGGCAAGGACTGGCCGACGCGCGAGCTGGCCGATCTGTCAGGCCCATGGCCGGTCGACAATTACGAGGGCTTAGCGATCACGCGGCAGGCCGATGGCAGCCTGATCGCATGGATTATCAGTGACGAGAACGGTGCGGCAACCCAGCGGGTGTTGTTGCTCAAACTGCGAATCGACGCGGCCAAGCTCTAGAAATGCAAAAGGCGCCCGGTGATCCGGACGCCCTTGCTTGGCTTAACGCTGCTTCGCCCGATCAGGCGGCGACAGCGGCCTTTTTCTTCAGCTCGCGCTTCACCTTGACCGCAGTGGTCGAGAGCTTTTCGTCCGAAGTCTTAAGCAGCCAGTTGTCCAGACCGCCAACGTGCTCAACCGAACGCAGGCCGTTGGTTGAAACGCGGAACTTGAAGCTGCGGTCAAGACCATCAGACATCAACGTGACGTTCTGCAGGTTGGGCAGGAACACGCGCTTGGTCTTGTTGTTGGCGTGGCTGACGTTGTGGCCGACCTGGCGACCTTTACCGGTCAGTTCGCAAATACGGGACATGGCTAAACTCGCTTGAAAAACTGGGCACCCGACGATGGGCGAAGGCGCGCGCATAGCGATTCACCCTTGAAGGGTCAAGAAATACCCGCCAACCCGGCCAAATGAGCCGCTGGCCCCTGCCCGAACCGATGAAATTGGCGCTGAGCGAGGCGCGGGCGGGCGAATCAGCCGGTGAAGTGCCCATCGGCGCGGTAGTGGTCAAGGATGGCGCGGTGATCGCCAGCGCCCACAACACCCCGCGCGGCTCCCATGATCCCACCGCCCACGCCGAAGTGCTGGCGATTCGCGCCGCCGCCTTGGCGCTCGGTAACGAACGGCTCGACGGCTGCGAGCTGTGGGTCACGCTGGAGCCCTGCGCGATGTGCGCCGGGGCGATCAGCCACGCCCGGATTGCCCGGCTCTATTACGCTGCGCCCGATCCAAAGGGCGGCGCGGTGGAACACGGCGCGCGGGTGTTCGAACACGAACAGAGCCTGCACCGGCCCGAAGTCTATTCCGGCATGGGCGCGGACGAAGCTGCGGCGCTGCTCAAAGCGTTCTTCGCGGCGCGGCGCTAGATTGCGTTCACCCGAAGGCCCGAAGCTGGAGTGCCAGTGGCGAAGCCACGCGCTTTTTATCAAGTTGCGTTCTCGGCAATGTTGGGAGAACCGAAAAGGCCTTCGGCCCAGCGCGACGGCTTCGGGTCTTCGGGTGAACCCGACTAAAGCCCCGCCAGATCTTCAGCGGCACGTTGTTCTTCGGGCCAAAACTGCGCGCCTCGCACCGCGCCGGGCGGAAGTCCTTGCCGTAGCACAGCTGAACTTCGCGCAGCCAGCCGCCGTTGCTGACCCGCAGACCAACCGATTCGGCGCGCCAACCGGGATTGAGCGCCACGAACGCCTGCCGCAGATCGCCTGCCGTCAGGCCGTCCTTGCGCGACAGCTGATCCGCATCGGGCAACCGGATGCCGTTCCACAGGATCGCCGAAACCTTGAAATAGGCCGTCGGGGTCTTGGCCATGCAGCTGCCGTGCTTGGCCCACTCGTGTTCGAGCAGCCACGGCACCGGGGTCATGCACAGATTGGCTTTCAGCTCAGCTTCCGTGGGGCGCGGGGTAACACTGCACCACTGCGGAAACTTGCCCTGCCCGCTTTCAGGCCACAGCCCGTGGAGCACAAAGCCGAACCGGCCGATTGTGCCGTTGCACTGCAAATTCTCGGGATCGCTGCCCGCCTTGCCGCCCCGGCAAAACTCCGGCGACCAGCTGACCGCCAAGGTATAACCGCTGATCCGCGAAACGCGCCGCGGCCCATCGGGCTGCACCGCACGCGGCATGGTAATGCTGGCGGGCGCGCGGCACTGATAGGCCTGGGCGAGGGCCGGGGTTGGCAGGGCGAGGGCGGCTAGCGCTGCGCTACGAAGAAAATGATGCGTTACCATCTTAGGAAAATATCTCTGGATCGACGGGCAGGGCTTTGCCTTTCGATTTCAGCCAGAAAACCGAGTCCTGCTTGAACAACATAATTACTGATCCAATTGAAAGTACCAAAGCCAGCAACGAAAGCACAAAATAGGCCGGACCGACGGCCAGCGTTTTAGATAGGCTTGAGGGTAGACCTAACAAGCCAATAGCAAAGATGATGATCGTGATCCATTTGGCGATATTGCTGGCACGCCTCACGATAAAAAACCACAAGGGCACGGAGATCACTAGGATCAGGAAAACCCCTACGATGGGGCCGGCGGGGGAACTTCCATTCGCAATCGCGGCAGACCGCAAGGTTCCATAGTGCAAAAAGATCGCCAAAATGCTGGCCGCCTGACTGGAGACGTACAGCCGCTCAAAAAGCGCGACTGAACGCGGGCGTTGGGCCAAATCCCTCATAGCGGCGTAAAATCCAATCCAACGTCGGCGGCGGGCGCGCTTTGGGTCAGCCGCCCGACTGAAACGTAGGTCACGCCGGTGGCGGCAATCGCGGCGATGGTGTCGAGCCGGACCCCGCCTGAGGCTTCGCACGGCACGCGGCCTGCGATGATGCCGACTGCTTCGCGCAATTGCGCCACGGTCATATTGTCGAGCAGCACATGGCTGGCCCCCGCCGCAATCGCGGGTTCGATCTGGTCGAGCCGATCCACCTCGCAGATGATGTCCTGCACCCCGGCTGCGCGCGCCCGGCGAACCGCTTCGGCCACTCCGCCTGCTACAGCCACATGGTTGTCCTTGATCATCGCCGCATCCCACAGCCCCATCCGGTGGTTCTTCGCGCCGCCCATCCGGGTCGCGTATTTTTCCAGATGGCGCAGTCCGGGCAAGGTCTTGCGGGTATCGAGCAAGGTGGCGTGGCCTGCCATGGCATCGACATAGGCCCGCGTCATCGTGGCGATGCCGGACAGGTGCTGCACGGTGTTGAGCGCCGATCGCTCCGCCGTCAGCATCGCCCGGGCATTGCCGGTGAGGCGCATCAGATCGGTCCCGCCGGGCACTGCCGCGCCCTCTGCCACCAGCACTTCGATCTCCATGGCCGGGTCGAGCGCGCGAAAGAATGCCGCCGCAATCGGCAGGCCCACGACGATCAC
Organism: Novosphingobium sp.; assembly: GCA_031375125.1. GTDB lineage: Bacteria > Pseudomonadota > Alphaproteobacteria > Sphingomonadales > Sphingomonadaceae > Novosphingobium. The sequence goes on from JANMHL010000166.1 coordinate 9,021, forward strand.
CGGATCGCGGCTGTCCATCACGCCGGAAAACCGCGCGTCGGCCGGGATCACGCTCTCACTGGTCACATCGTGCCCGCCGCCGGGCAGCCCCAGCCCCAGATCCTCATCCAGCGTGGCGCGGACGAACTGGGCAAGGTCGAAGCCGGGCAAAGTGAACGGAGTGTCTGTAAAGCTGGTCATGCGAACGTGTTTCGCCAGAATTTCTGGCAGGCGCAAGCGCTTGTTCGCGCGCGATCGACCGGGCTGCCCGATGGTGAGGATTGAGGGGGAGTGCGGTAATCGGCTATGCGGGGCGTTTATAGGCTAGGCAGGCGCCAGCGTGATGGGCCGCCAGTTGAAATACATAGAGAGAGCCGCGGAATGTTTGATGTCGATGCCGTGATCACCTGGGTGGATGGCTCCGACCCGGCGCATCGGCACAAGCGCGATCATTATCTGGGTCAGGCGCTGACGCCGCTGCATGATAACGGCACCAACCCGCATCGCTGGGTGTGCAGCGATGAGCTGAATTTTTGCGTCCGCTCGATTGCCAATCATGCCCCTTGGGTGCGGCGCATCTGGATCGTGACCGATAGCCAGATACCAGTTCTTGCGGCGCTACCGGCCGAATTTTCCCTGAAGATCAGCATCGTCGATCACCGTGAGATATTTGCGGGTTACGAAGACGCGTTGCCCACTTTCAACTCGCTCGCCATCGAAACAATGCTGTGGCGCATTCCGGGTCTGTCCGAGCATTTCCTGTATTTCAACGACGATGTGTTCCTGACGGCACCCGTGACAGTGGCCGATTTCTTTACCGAAGACGGGCCGGTGCTGCGGGGAAAATGGGCCGATCATTCGGCCTTGGCCGCGTCCAGCGCCAGCCGCGACGATGCCAGCCTGCTGAACCATTTTAATCAGATCAACGCCGCCAATATGATCGGTTATGAAGCGGATCATGTGTTCGAAAGCGCGCACGTCGTCCACCCGCTGCATGTTTCGGTGATGGCCGAACTGTTTGAAAGCTATGCCGAAGACTGCGCGCGCAATGCCGGCTTTCGGTTTCGCTGTACCGAACAATTCCTCCCGCAAAGCCTGCACAACCACGCCTGCCTCGCCTCCGGGAACGCCGCCATTCTTGATACCCGTGACTATCTGCACGTCGCCGTCGGGGCACTGGATCAATGGTCAATTGACGATGTCCATGCCTATCTGGGCCGCGCCGAACGCCACGATATCAAGTTTCTCTGCGTCAACGATTTACCCACAGTCGAACGCAACTTTCCCGATGCCAGAGCGTGGATCGAAGCGGCGATTGGTGCAGCGGTACTGACCAAAGGCTGACGCGGGTTCGTACTTTTCGTGCGGCAGCCCCAGTGTCACCCTTCCAGTACTGCCGCGCTGGTCAGCACCGGGGTATAGGGCCGCGCCACCCCGCGCAGGATCCGCAGCCGGACGGCGGGATCAGCCGCGATCAGCGCATCAGCCTCAGCCTGCCCGCGCGCGCGCAGCAGCACCAGCCCGGTATCACTGCCCAGCGGCCCAGCACTCGCCACCCGGCCTTCATCAAACAGCTTTTTCCAATAGGTCCGGTGCGCCTCCAGCCCCGGGCCTTTGAGCGGCTGGCCCTTCTTCCACGCCGAACCCGGCCCCAGCACCACCGCAAACAGCCGCCCCTTGGCCACCGGCACCGGCTTGGCGGCAGCAGGCTTGTCCTTGGCAGCCAGCACCGGCGGCGCGGACAGGACGGCAAGAATCAGGGCGAGCGCGAGCGTGCGGGTGATGGGGTGGAGCATGGCAGGCGGTGAGC
>JANMHL010000311.1:0-9101 GCA_031375125.1 Novosphingobium sp.
CGCGGTAGTGCTGGCGGATAAGGCCGCGATGTTTGTTGACGGGCGCTATACCTTGCAGGTCCGCGAACAGGTTGATGGGCAGCATTACGAATACCAATCGGTCCTGACGACTTCGATTGCGGCCTGGTTGGCCGACAATGTCGCGGCGGGCGCCAAGATCGGTTTTGATCCCTGGCTGCACGGCAAGCCGTGGGTCGATGCCACGAACCGCGCGCTGACGGCTAAGGGTGCCGCTTTGGAGCCGGTTTCCAGCAACCCGATCGATGCAATCTGGGCCGATCAGCCCGCGCCGTCGCTGGCCCCGGCGCTGGTCCATCAAGCTGAATACGCTGGCCAATCGAGCGAAGCCAAGCGCAGCGACGTGGCCGAATGGCTGACCGCCAAGGGCCTCGATGCGGCGGTGATCTCCGCGCTGGATGGCGTGGCCTGGCTGCTCAATCTGCGCGGCACGGATGTAGAGCGCACGCCGGTCGCGCTGTCGTTCGTGTTGGCCCATGCCGATGGCACGGCCGAGCTGTTCATCGCCGAGGAAAAGGTCACGCCAGAACTGCGCGCGCATCTGGGCAATGCGGTCACCGTGCGTCCGCGTGAGGCGTTCGTGCCGCAATTGCAGGCGCTGGCGGGCAAGAAGGTGGCGGTCGATCCCGAACGCGCCGTGCAGGCGGTGTTCGGCGTGCTCGAAGCTGCCGGTGCCAAAGTGACCGCATTGACCGACCCGACTGTGCTGGCCAAAGCGCAGAAGAACCCGGTCGAGCAAGCCGGACAACGCGCGGCGCAGCACCGCGATGGTGCAGCGATTGCCAAGTTCCTCCATTGGCTGAGCATCGCAGCACCCACCGGCGGTGAAACCGAATTGTCGGCAGCAGCCAAACTGCGGGCGTTCCGCGATGAAAGCCCGCTGCTGCGCGATCTGTCGTTCGACACCATCTCTGCCGCCGGGCCGCACGCCGCCAGCCCGCATTACCGGGTCGATGCGGAATCGAACATTCCGATCGCGTCCAACTCGGTCTATCTGGTCGATTCAGGCGGACAGTATCTCGATGGCACCACTGATATCACCCGCACCGTCTGGGTCGGTCCGGGGCAGCCGACAGCGGAGCACAAGGACCGCTTCACCCGCGTCCTGAAGGGCCACATCGCGCTGGCCATGGCGGTGTTTCCAGCTGGCACCCTCGGCGGTCAGCTCGATACGATTGCGCGCTATGCCCTGTGGCAGGCCGGGACCGATTACGCCCACGGCACCGGGCATGGTGTAGGCAGCTTCCTGTCCGTCCACGAAGGTCCGCAGCGGATCGCCAAGGCCGCTGGAGGCCAGGCTGGGACCGGTCAGGAACTGCTGGCCGGGATGATCTTGTCCAACGAGCCGGGCTATTACAAAGCCGGGGAATTCGGCATCCGGATCGAAAATCTGGTGCTGGTCAAACCCCGCGAGATTGCCGGTGCTGAGGGCGATTACCTCGGTTTCGAGAACCTCACCTGGGCGCCAATCGACGCGGCGCTGGTCGAAACCGCGCTGCTGACCAAGGCCGAACTGCAGTGGTGGGACGAATACCACGCCCGGGTGTGGGAATTGCTGTCCCCGCAATTGGAAGGCGCGGCGCTGGCGTGGCTGGAGACGGCCTGTAAGCCGCTGGCGCGGGGTTAGGTCAGGCGTTCGCGAAACCAGACGGACACTCCATCCTCTTCGAGTTCGCCCGCCGCCAGCGCCAGCATCATCCGGATCGCGTCCTCAGCAGTGAATGCCAACTTATGCCCGTTGACTGCTAGAAACAGACGCGCGAGTACCCATGCTGTGCGCTTGTTTCCGTCAATGAACGGATGGTTGCGGGCTACACCGAACGCATAGGCTGCGGCCAATTCGGCGGGATCATCCTCACCATAATTCCATCGATTGACGGGCCGGGTGAGAGCAGATTCGAGCAAGCCCGCATCGCGCAGACCTACCCCGCCGCCGTGCTCGGCAAGTTGCCGATCATGGACGGCAGTGGCATCGCGGGTATCGAGCCAGATCGGCTCAGCACGAATGGGCTCGGTCATTTCGCCAGAACGCGCAGGATATCTCGGTCTTCCCGCATAATTGATTCAGCCGCTGCCATCTTGGCCTCGAACTGCGGATCGGACGCCGAGATATGAAACCCCGTTGGCGTTTCGGTCAGGTAAACGGGGTCGCCCTGCTCGACTCGGAGTTTCGCTAGAACCTCCTTGCTTACCGGAATCGCTTGGGAATTGCCGTGTTTGGCGATTTTGGAGATCATGTTCATACAAATGTTCTACCATGATTCCCTGATTGCCACAAGCCAGGCTTGACTCACCACCGTTGTTCCCTTCATGTTCCACTCCTTGAACAGGAGTCGATTCGATGATCGGATATGTCACAGTGGGCACCAATGACCTGCCCCGCGCCGCCAAATTCTATGATGCGCTGGCCGCCGAAATGGAAACACCGCGGATGATGGAGTTTGAGACTTTCATCGCCTGGGGCAAGCCCGGCGGGGCTGCCGGGATTGCGGCGACCAAGCCGTTTGACGGCAGCACTGCCAGCGTCGGCAACGGTGTGATGGTTGCGCTCGAAGCGCGCGACAATGCGCAGGTTGACCGGCTCTATGCGATCGCACTGGCCAATGGCGGCAGTGACGAAGGCCCGCCGGGGCCACGCGGTGACGGATTTTACGCGGCCTATTTCCGCGATCCTGATGGCAACAAACTCAACGCCTATGTGATGGGTTGATCAGCTTGCGCCCGGCTGAACGGCTGGGCCGGGTTGCGACAATTTGTCACAAACTCCTTGCATCGCGGCACAATCGGGCGACAGCTTGGTCCTAGAAGGTCGAACAGGAAGCCACTGGCCGTGTCTCTCTCCCTCTTGGCCAGCCGGTGGCTTCTTTCGGTTTCCTGCGACAAGGAGTTCGCATCATGAAGAAGACTATCCTCGGTTTCTCGCTGTTGGCGCTCGGCCTTGCCGGTGCAGCCACGGCCCAAAGCCCGACCGAACGTCCCGATCCGATGGGCGGCCAGACCGTGACCAAGGCTGAGGCGCAGTCCAAGGCGGGCGAAATGTTCGTCAAAATGGACGCCAACAAGGATGGCAAGCTCGATTCCGCTGACCGCACCCAGCACAAGACTGAAATGCGCGGGCAGATGTTTGAAAAGCTCGACGCCAACAAGGATGGCGCCGTCAGCCGCGCCGAATTTTCCGCAGCGCGCGAGCAGCGTCAGGGCGGTGAAGGCCGTAAAGGCATGCGCGGCGACCGCGGCGGCAAAGACCACGGCGGCGGCATGATGCTGAAAATGGCCGACGCCAACAAGGACGGTGCAGTCAGCCGCGACGAATTCATCGCCGCCCATGCCAAAATGTTCGATAGCGCCGATGCCAACAAGGACGGCAAGCTGACCGCTGAAGAGCGCAAAGCCCAACACGCCAAAATGCGCGCGGCAATGGGCGGAAGGCCCGGCATAGGCGGACGTGACGGCCACGCCGGTCACGGCGCTATGCCGCCGCCGCCGCCTGTCAACTGAACGAAACTGCAGCCGATCCGATGAACCAGAGCGCTGCCACCCGCTTGCTCCTCGTCGATGATGAAGCTGCCCTGCGCGAACCCTTGGCTGAGTATCTCACTCGCCAGGGGTTCGTCGTCAGCCAAGCCGCCAGCGCCGCTGAGGCCCGGACCCGGCTGCGCGACGAAGTGGTCGATCTGGTCCTGCTCGATATCATGATGCCGGGCGAAGATGGCCTGTCGCTGTGCCGCCATCTGGCGGAGAGCAAGGCAATCCCGACGATCCTGCTGACCGCCCGGACCGAAACGACCGACCGGATCGTCGGGCTGGAAATCGGCGCGGATGACTATGTCACCAAGCCGTTCGAGCCGCGCGAACTGGTCGCCCGGATTCGCTCGGTCCTGCGCCGCTCCGGCAAAACTGCTGCCAACGCTCCCGCCGAAGATGAAGTGCTGGTGTTCGACGGCTGGCGGCTCGATCCGCTGAAACGCAAACTAACCGATGCCGAAGGCGCGGTGGTGCCGATTTCATCGGTTGAATTCCGGCTGCTGCTGGCGTTCGTCGAACACCCCCGGCAAGTGCTCGACCGCGACCGCTTGCTCGATATGGTCCAGGGCCGCGAGGCCCACCTGTTTGATCGCGCGGTGGATAATCAGGTCAGCCGCTTGCGCCGCAAGATTGAGGTGGACAGCCGCAATCCGGTGCTGATCCAGACGGTCTGGGGCGGCGGCTATATGCTCGCCGCCGATGTTCGCCGTGAAGGAGCGGCGGGCGGATGATCCGGCGCACTATGGGCCGATTGTGGCCGCGCAGTTTGCAGGGGCAGCTGCTGCTGGCAGTGGCGCTGGCGCTGCTGCTGGCCCAGACAATCAGCGCCGCCCTGCTCTATCGCGCGCAAAATGACCGGCGTGAAGCCGCCCTGATCCACACCGCCGCGCTCCGGCTGTTTGCTGAAGTGCGCGAGGAAGACGCGGCCGAACTGCCCGACCAGCGCCGACCCGGCGGCCGCGGCGGACGGCAGCTGAATGTCGAGCAAAGCAGCGCCTCACCGATTGCACCCGCAGAATTGCGCAACGCCAGGGCAGAAGCCGAACTGCGCGAGGTCATGGCGGGCCAAGGCCTGCAACTGGGTCAGGTGATGGTGGTCCAGCGCCCGATCAGCGACGATCCGCGCCTGCTCAAACGGATCCAACGCCGCACGCAAGTGCTGGGCGGGCCGCATCGCGCTGGCGCGCGCCAATTGATGGTGGTCGCAATCGAATTGCCGCAAGCGACCCGCTGGCTGACTGTCCGGGTTCCAGCCCCCCAGCCCGATCCGGCACTGCTGTTCACGCTGATCGGCCAGACCTTGCTGCTCTATGCGCTGCTGTTCGGTGCCATCGCGCTAATCGTCGGGCGGATTACCCGGCCCTTGGCGGCGCTGACCGGGCGGGTCGAGCGCTTTGCCGAGCGCCGCGATACGGCCGGGCAGCTGGCCGCGCAGGGCCCGCAGGATGTCCGCCGGTTGATCCTGGCCCACAACGCGATGGAGAACAGCATCGTCGCGCTGCTGAATGAAAAGGACGTGATGCTGGGCGCGATCGGCCACGATCTGAAGACGCCCTTGGCCGCGCTGCGGGTCCGGATCGAGAGTGTCGAGGATGAGACGGAGCGCGCCAAGATGGCCGCAACGATCGAGGATATCACCCGCAGCCTTGACGATATCCTCAGCCTCGCGCGGGTTGGCCGCCCGACCGATCCGCTCGAACTGACCGAGCTTAACGCGCTGGTCGGGCAGGTTGCCGAAGAGTTTGAAGATCTGGGCGAGCCGGTCAGCTTTGCCCCCGCCGAGCGCACGGTCGTCTTGCTGCGCGAAACCTGGCTGCGCCGCGCGGTGCGCAATCTGGTGGTCAATGCCGTGCGCTATGGCAAGGTTGCGCGGATCGCGATTGTCCGTGACGGGGCGCAGGTGCTGATCCAGATCGACGACGACGGTCCCGGCATCGCCGCCGATCAGATCGAACCGATGATGCAGCCGTTTACCCGCGGCGAACCATCGCGCAACAGCGCGACCGGTGGCGCCGGGCTGGGGCTGACACTGGCCCGCGCGATTGCCGAGCAACACGGCGGCACGCTGGCCCTTTCCAGCCGGCTGGATGCGGCAGGCCAGGTCGCGGGGTTAACCGCGACCATCGCCTTGCCGCTTACTTGACCTTCTTCATTTCGGCCGAGATTTCAGCCCCGCGCGCGTCCTTCAGGACCCCGCACGAGCGGACCCGTTCGACCGTCCGTTCCAGTTCCAGCGCGCCGGTTTTCCCGGCCAGCTTGGGCCGCAGGAACGCCGCGATTTCATCGGCTTTCTGGACCGAGCAATAGCCGCCGACCATGCCCGGCAGGCGCGAAGCGAAGAAGATCCCGCCGCCCGATGCGCTCAGCTTTTCGAAATTGGTCTGGAGCCAGGCAAAGCCCCAATCGCGGGTGTCCTTGGTCCCGACGACCCCGCGCACAAAGCCCTGCCGTTCGTTGCGGCGCAGGCGTGGATCGTCATACTCTTCCAACAACCAGCGGGCGATGTCGCCCTTGCCCGATGTCGACACTGCGCCCAGCGCCGCACCGCGTAGCAGCGAATCCTGCGATCCCAGCCCGGTTTCCAGCAGCTGCTTGGCCGCCATCAGCCCGCCCTCGTCGACCAACACGGCAAAGGCGTTGCCAAACCAGGCCGCGTCGAGCGCAGTCTTGTCTCCGGCCAGATAGGCCCGGGCCGCGCTGCCCAGCACTTTACGCAATTCGGGATCGCGCCCGGTGCCAGCCAGTGTCGCCACCGCCTGTTGCCGCTTTTGCGACTTTTCGGGATCTTCGGCGGCATAGGCCCCGGCCTTGGGCGTAAAGCCCATCGCCTTGACTTGCGGCGCATAGATCTGGCGGATCAGGCGGCGATAGCCTTCCTCACCGGCATCATCGAGCATGCCCGCGCGGTAGAACCAGGACAGACTGCCGACCCCGGCTTCGCTGGCATAGCTGTCTGGATTGTGGGTCAAGTTGACCGCCCCGGTGACCAGTTGCGTGGCGCTGGCCCGTCCGGCCTGAAAACTGGCGAACAGCGAATCGTCGAGCGCCAGCGCTTCGCCGCCCGGCAGCTTGCTGGCCTTGGCAATCAACGCGTCCCAGTCCTTGGTCGGCAGTTCAAACCGGTAATAGCCAGTCCCGCCGACGTTGGGCACCACTGCCCCGGTGCCGGGCAGTTTGATGTTGCCGGCCGGTTGATCGAGCAACTGGCACTGCTTCTTGCCAGTGATCCGCCGCACGCACAGCGGGATGCCCCATTGGATCGCGGGCGCGGTGCTACCCAGCCGGGTATAGCGGCTCTGCGTTACGCGGTAGCCGCCTTTGCCATCGGAATCGAAAGTGACCAGCGGGACGCCCTGTTGATCGGTGAAGCTCTGCATCGCGGGGAGGATCCGCGGATCGCCCGAAGCCTCGGCCATCGCGCTAAAGAAGTCTGCGCTGGTGGCATTGCCGTATTGGTGCGCCTTCATATAGCGGCGCACCCCGTCGCGGAACTTGGTGTCACCCATGAACCCGGCGATCATCGCGACCACGTGGCCGCCCTTGCCATAAGTGATCGAATCGAACGCTTCGTCGATCTGGGCGTTGGTTTCGATCGGCTGGTGGATCGCCCGGCCCGCGACCAGCGCATCGGTGTTCATTGCGCTGAAGCCGTCCTCCAAAGCGCCGGCCTGAATGTTCAGATCTGGGCGCCATTCGTGCCCGATCCGAAAGCCCATCCAGTTGGCAAAGCTTTCGTTCAACCAGATATCGTCCCACCAGGCGGGCGTCACAAGATCGCCAAACCACTGGTGCGCCAGTTCATGGCTGACCACCATGCCGAAGGTCCGCTTCTGGCCGGTGGTGGCCTTGTCATCGAGGATCAGGATATTGTCGTTGTAAAGGTCGGCCCCGGCATTTTCCATCGCCCCGGGCAGGATCGGCGTGCTGATCTGGTCGAGCTTGGGAAACGGAAATGCCTGTCCGAAATAGTTTTCAAGCTGGCGGACAATGCCTTTGGTGCCCTGCAGGGCAAAATCCATCTGCCCGGCATTAGGTTTGGTCGTGATGATCCGGATTGGCAGCGGGGTTTTGCGCTGCGGGGTCGGCGCGACAGTGCCTTCAACGGCGGCAAACGGCCCAACCATGAAAGCCATCAGATAGGTCGGCAACGGCAGCGTCGGCGCAAAGCGGTGAACGTCCATGCCGTTTTCAAGCGTCTGGGAAAGCTGCGGAGCGTTGCTGATCGCCATTTGACCCGGCTTGGTCCGCAAGGTCACGCTGAACGGCACTTTGAAGCCAGGCTCGTCAAACCCTGGAAAAGCGGCGCGGGCATCAATCGATTCAAACTGGGTCCAGCTGTACCAGTCTTCGCCAACCTTGACTCGGAACATCCCCGCTGGACTGTTGCCGAACGGTGCGTCGTAATCGAACTGCAAGGTCACCGGCCCGGCTGGCAACACGCTATCGAACACCAACCGCGCAACACCGCTTTCGTCGAGTTCATAATACTTTGCCGGCAGCCGCTTGCCGCCCACCACGGCCACTGCACTGGTCATTTTCAGATCACGGCCATGCAGATCGATAAACGTACTGCTGCGTTTCAGCACCGCGTCGATCTCAACCTTGCCCGAGAACCGCTCCTGATCGGGATTAACCGTCAGGTCGAGCCGGTAATAAAGCGGGCGCACTGCATCGGTCAGGCGGCCCGGTGGGACCGGAGCCAGCGCCAGCGCAGCCGCGGTCGCGCCATCGGGCGCCGCTACGGTAGCGGGAACGGCAGCAGTTAAAGCAAGGGTGAGGACAGAAGCGGCAAGAAGCAGCGTGCGCATGAAAAACTCCGGGGCGACCAATTATTATTGATCGCGTCCAGACCCCAGTTGGCGCAGCTTGGCAACCGTCCCGCTCGACCAAGGGCCCAGCGGGGCCGACCAACGTCAGCGCAGCAAGCTGCCGAGCAGTCCGCGGGCGAACCGGCCAAAAGCGGCGCCGCCCAGCGCGGTGCCGATCGCTCCAGCCGCCGCGCTGGCCGCAGATGCCCCAACGTTGCTGCTCGATTTGCGGCCGGTCAGGCTGCGTGCGACCATCGTCCCAGCCGAAGCCGCCGCCGCGCCGAACGCGGCCTTGCCGGCTTTTTCCCACATCGTTGGCGTGGCGCGCGGCTGGGCGCGCTGGGCTTCTTCGCCCTGCTCCTCGACAACCTGCGCAGCTTCTGCCGCATCGTGGGACTTTTGCGCGAGCACTTCGGCGGCGGACTCGCGGTTGACGGCGGTATCGTATTTGCCGTCGAACGGGCTGATCGACTGGATGATCGCGCGTTCCTTGGGCGTTACCGGCCCCAGCCGTGAACGCGGCGGTGCCACCAACGTGCGCTGAACAATCGACGGCGCGCCGTCCTCGTCCAGCGTTGAGACCAGTGCTTCGCCGGTTTTCAGCTCGGTAATCGCGGTTTCAACGTCGAGATCGGGGTTGATCCGGAAGGTATCGGCGGCGGCCTTGATCGCCTTTTGATCGCGCGGAGTGAACGCCCGCAGCGCGTGCTGGATCCGGTTACCAAGCTGCCCGGCGATCTTTTCCGGGAT
>JANMHL010000341.1:0-2735 GCA_031375125.1 Novosphingobium sp.
GCAGAAAGCTAGCGGACGGGCTGCCAGCGCGCTTCATCTTGCTGCGGCTGGCACATTGTGGCTAGACTGCCTGATGCCACCCGAACTGGCCGCCTTGATCGACAATCCCTTGCTGCTTGCGGCGGTGCTGGCGGTCGGCGCGATTTGCGGTGTGGCGGTCGAACGACTGGTCGAGAACATCGAGAAACAACGCCGCCGCGAATACTGGCGCGGGCGGAACCATGGCGGCAAGGCTCGGCCTGCACCGTGGCGCCGCAACACCGGCCTGCCCATCCCCACCGAGAAAACCGCACCCGATCGCAAGACCTTCGACGCAGCCGACCAGCTGCGCTGCGTGATGGACGCCAAGTTCACCGAGCGTCCGCTGCTCAACAAAAGCGAGGCGGCGGTGTTCAAGGCGCTCGACGCGGCGGTGATCGCGCGCAACCCCGGCTGGCAAGTGATGGCGCAAGTCTCGCTGGGCGAATTCCTCGCCAGCCAGGACAGCGAAGCCTACGCCGCCGTAAACTCCAAACGCGTCGACTTCGCGCTGATGGACGAGACAGCCCGCGTCCGCCACGCGCTCGAATACCAGGGCACCGGGCATCACCTGCCCGGCGGCGCAGCAGCGGCAAGGGACGCGGTGAAGAAGGAAGCGCTGCGTAAGGCGGGGATCGGGTACCACGAGGTGGTCGCGGGGCATACGACTCCGGGGGAGCTGAAACGGCTGGTGGAGCGGTTGGTGCCGGGGGTCTTCAATTAGCCAAATTGTCGCCACACAAAGGTTAAGGCTTGGGGACCGCTTCAGCCTCAACTTGACCAAGCATCTCGTCGCGATAGTTCGCTATGCGTTCTTCTATCGCAGCCATGTGCTCAGCTTGTTCTTGCAGGATTTCATCTGAAATGAATTCCGCTTTCCATCCACTTTTGCCTTTGGTCAGTGTTGCCAGACAAATAGGGTCGCCCACGAAACCTGGTGCACATCGAATGGTATGTGCCAATGCCCAATGTACCCCAAAAAGCGCCATCTTGACGTCAGGAGCTTTGCCCCTCCAAAATGTCCGATCGACAAATGACATGAATGGTTCCGCAAGAGTTTGCCCAGACCCCATCGCCACGAAATGGATTTTGCCGTTCTTGAGCTCTGGCTGAAAATCTGCGGTTGCAAACTCTATAAGTTGCCCCGCGTCCTCGATTGGAGCACCGACCAGCGCGCCATATGACCCCTTGGCAGCACCAGTCGATCCGAAATCGTTGCTGCCGGCTGCAGCTAGTGCTCTGGCAACATTTACAGCAGACTGCTGAAACACCTTGGCGTCATGCGCCTGTTTGACTTGATCAGCGAAACGCTGACCCAAGCCAATCTGGCCCGTCCCGGCAACAATCACACGGTCGCCGACGATGACAATCTTGTCAGATGCAAGCTTCAGAAGATGCATGTTACCGGCTGCGGAAGTCGCAGCACTGTCTGCACCGATCACGACACCGTCGGTGCAACGGACTCCAACGAGAACTGTCATCGCTAACCGTCAAACACGCTGTTGGCGCGCATTTCTGGGTAGGCTTCATAAATCGATTTTACGAGCTTCGCGAAGCTTAGCGAGCGCACCCAAGCCACGACCCTTTCAATGTAGTCGCGGCTTCCGTGGTCCATCGCCGCCTTCAACTCCAAAGCTCGCGCTAAGCCGGCATCGGTAACGGCGTATTCGACATAGCCGTTGGCACCGCGACCACTGGAGACCAAATCTGCCAATTCGAGAGCGCCCGATTCGACATAAACTTCCCGATCAAAGGGCCCATAATCGTATGGAGCAAAATTGAATCGAGAACCTTCATCAAACAATTGCGGCAAATTTTGGTCAACCAAGAAGACTGCCTTCTGTAGCTGAACTGGACTGAAAGACAGGCCATTGGCCGATCCCATAATCGCAAGAAGTGCGTCACGACGATGCATTTTTGCGTACCTTCTGCATATGAATCACCCTTTGAGTCGCGTTTTTCCTACTTTGCAAGCATTTCCGTTTTGCAAAGCTCACCCTGCCGGCAAGTAGATTTCCCCACCTTCTTCGCGAAACTTCTCGCTCATCTCCGCCATCCCGGCTTCGGCATCCACAGTCCCGACTTCCGCCGCGACAAACGTTTCCACCCCCGCATTCTGCTTCGCGGCGAAATCCCGCACTTCTTGCGTGATTTTCATGCTGCAGAACTTCGGTCCGCACATTGAGCAGAAGTGCGCGGTTTTGGCGCCTTCTGCGGGCAGGGTCTGGTCGTGGTATTGCTCGGCGGTATCGGGGTCCAAGGACAGGTTGAACTGATCGCGCCAGCGGAATTCGAAGCGGGCGCGGCTTAGCGCATCGTCGCGGACCTTGGCGGCCGGGTGGCCCTTGGCCAGGTCAGCGGCGTGGGCGGCGAGTTTGTAAGTGACCACGCCGACTTTTACATCGTCGCGGTCGGGCAGGCCGAGGTGTTCCTTGGGCGTCACGTAACACAGCATCGCGGTGCCGAACCAGCCGATCATCGCCGCGCCAATCCCGCTGGTGATGTGGTCATAGCCGGGCGCGATATCGGTGACGAGCGGCCCGAGCGTGTAGAACGGGGCTTCGCCGCAGGCCTTGAGCTGCTTGTCCATGTTCTCCTTGATCTTGTGCATCGGCACGTGGCCGGGGCCTTCGATCATCACCTGCACGTCCTGGGCCCAGGCGCGCTTGGTCAGTTCGCCAAGGGTGTAAAGCTCGGCGAACTGGGCTTCGTCGTTG
>JANMHL010000359.1:0-6204 GCA_031375125.1 Novosphingobium sp.
GCAATAACGAAACAGGGTCTACCCGCGCAGCCGCTTGCGCACTGCCAGCCCGTAAATCACCAGCGCGGTCAGGGCGAACAGGAACCACTGGACGGCATAGCCCAGATGGTTGTTGGGCACGTCATTGGGGTCTGGCCGCGCGCTGGCTGCCAATCCGGCCAGCGGTGGATCGACGATCAGCCGCACCGTATCGCCACGGTCACGCCCAACATAGCCAGTGATCGCGCCGCCGGGCAGGTGCGAGCGGACTTGCTCTGTCGCAGTCCCACTTTCAAACGCCTGCGGTTTTCTGGACCAGCCGATCACCAGATTGACCGTAAAGCCGCCTTCCGTGGTGCACTTTTCAAGCTGCGCCCAACCGGTCTCTCCCGTGGTGTTGTGGCCTGCAACTGGCTCACCCGGCGCGGACTGCGTGCAGGTCACCCGGACCTTGCGGAACAGCAAGGCTTCGCCCGCCTGCGGATCGCCGTTCCAATCGGCCACCGGCGCGCCCGTTTGCAGCGCCGCATAGCGCGCCAGCAGCGCCGCCTTCTGGTCGGCCCGGTCAAGCTGCCAGAACCCCAGCCGGACCATTATTGCGGCGGCGATCAGCACCAGCAAAGTTGGTATAATCGGTAGTTTTTTAAGCATCGGATTGTCCTGAGCCAGCTGGCGGATCGCCCAACAAATTCCCGCCGCCTGCCTCGGCAGCACTGCGGCGATATTCAGCCATCAGCAGCGCGGCCTTGGCAACCCGGAGGCCCCACAGCGTCGCGCCGATCACAAATGGGATCCACAACACGGCATGGACCCACAACAGCGGATGGAATTTCACTTCGACCCAGAACGCCAGGCCGACCGTGATCGCGCCGATGATCAGCGTCAGAAAAGCCGCCGGGCCATCGCCGACATTGAACCGGCCATAGTCGAGCCCGCAGGCGCTGCACTTGGGCGCGAACTTTGTTGCCCCCGCGAACAGCCCCTTGGCGCCGCACTGTGGGCACAGACCGAAAAGGGCAGCCGCGGTAGTCCCGGGCTGCCCTTTCGTGTCAGGCGTACTGCCGTCCATTAATGGACCGCGTGGCCCCAGCCGCCCCAGATGTAGACCGCGATGAACAGGAACAACCAGACCACGTCAACGAAGTGCCAGTACCAAGCCGCCGCTTCGAACCCAAAGTGCTGCTTGGGCGTGAAATCGCCATTGTAGGTCCGCTTGAGGCAGACCATCAAAAAGATCGTGCCGATGATCACGTGGAACCCGTGGAAGCCGGTCGCCATGTAGAAGGCCGAGCTATAGGTGTTGCCGCCGAACGCGAACGGCGCGTGGCTGTATTCGTAAGCTTGGATCGCGCTGAACAGCAGGCCGAGTGCGATGGTCGCCCACAGGCCTTTCTTCAGGCCATCGCGATCACCGTGGATCAGGCTGTGATGCGCCCAGGTCACCGTGGTGCCAGAACACAGCAGGATCAGCGTGTTGAGCAGCGGAAAGCCCCATGGGCTGATCACTTCGATGCCCTTGGCGGGCCATTGGCCGGCGATATTCTTTACCGTCTCGGCAATGCGGGTAACTTCGCCATCGATCACCTCGACAGGGGCCGGAAACAGCGAGAAATCGAAGAATGCCCAGAACCAGCCGACGAAAAACATCACTTCGGAAGCGATGAAAGTGATCATGCCGTAGCGCAAGTGCAGCTGCACCACCGGGGTGTGATGGCCCTGATGCGCTTCGCGAATGACTTTGCTCCACCACAGATACATGGTCAGCAGGACGCCCGCAAAGCCGAGCATCAGGATGTACTTGCCGATCCCGCCAGCCCATTCCGGATGCATCGCCATCACGCCGCCGCTGGTCATGGTGACCGCTGACATCGAGCCGAGGAACGGCATATAGTCGGGTTCGAGAATGTGGTAATCGTGGTTCTTGGTGCCGGCCATGGTGCGTCTATTCCCTTTGAGCCTTGCCGGGTAGGCACGCGGCCCCCCTCTTGAATCCAAACGCCCTTATCGCGCTGCAGGCAGCGGGTCCAGTGCCTTTGATGCCACTTTCGCCGCTGGCTGTTGATCGGCCGAAACGTGGAAGGTGTAGCTTAGCGTGATCTGCTTGATCCCGGCGGTTTCCGGGTCCTTCAGGATCGCCGGATCGACGTAATACTGCACCGGCATTTCCACAACTTGCCCCGGCAACAGAGTCTGTTGATTGAAGCAGAAGCAGTGGATCTTCTTGAAATAAAGCCCGGCCAGTTCCGGCTGGACATTGAAACTGGCGACTCCGGTAACCGGCTTGTCTGACAAGTTTTCGGCGCGATAGAACGCCAGCTTGCGGGCGCCGATCGGCATCGCTTGCGTCACCTGCATCGGCGCGAATTTCCACGGCAGGTTTGGATCGGTGTTGCCATCGAACCGCACCGACATAGTCGCCGTGCCAACTTCAACCGCATTGGCCTCGGCCAGATCGGCGCGCTGGGTGGTGCCGCCGAACCCGGTGACCTGGCAGAACATCTGATACAGCGGCACCGCCGCAAAACCCATGCCCAGCATCCCCAGCGCGAAAGCACTGGAATAAAGTGCGGTCCGGCGGTTGCGGTCGCTCATCAATCCTAGCCTATCTTGGCAATGGTGATCACAAAGAACAGTATGGCCAGCCCGGCCAGGACCAGTCCAAGCATCCGGTTGCGCGCGGCAATGATCTGCTTGCGCTGCTGCATCGGGTCAAGATCATCTGCGGCCATGAGCATCATCCAACTATGAAGCGGTCCGCCACCAAGGCGCCGAACAGCACGAACAGGTACAGCACCGAATAGCCAAACAGGCGCTTTTCAGGCCGCATATCCAGATCCCCGGCATCGCCCCGGAACACCGCGACCCGCAGCGCCAGCAGCAGGAACAGCGTTGTCAGCGCCAAGGCCGCTGCGCCATAGAGCCAGCCTGCAACCCCCAGCCAGAACGGCGCCATCGCTACCGGCAGCATCAGCACCGCATAGATCAGGATCTGACGGCGGGTCGATTGGTGTCCGGCCACGACCGGCATCATCGGGATACCTGCAGCGGCATAGTCCGTCTCAACAAACAGCGCGAGTGCCCAAAAGTGCGGCGGGGTCCAAAAGAAGATGATCGCAAACAGCAACACCGGCATCAGGGTGATATCACCGGTTGCCGCGATCCAGCCGATCATCGGCGGGAACGCCCCGGCCCCGCCGCCGATCACGATGTTCTGCGGCGTGCGCGGTTTCAGCCAGATGGTGTAGATCACCGCGTAGTAAAAGATCGAAAAGGCCAGAATGGCTGCGGCCAGCAGACCCACCGCCAGCGCCATCACGATCACCGAACCGACTGACAGGATAATCCCGAAATCGCGGGCCGATCCGCGCTCCATCCGCCCGGCCGGCAAGGGCCGCGTCGCGGTGCGCTTCATCTTGGCGTCAAGGTCCGCTTCCCACCACTGGTTGAGCGCGGCGCTGCCGCCCGCCCCGACCGCGATGCACAGGATCGCGACAAAGCCGAGGATGGGATCAACCGGAACCGGTGCGGCCAGCATTCCGCACAGCCCGGTAAAAATCACCAGGCTCATCACCCGCGGCTTGGTCAGCGACCAGAAATCGCGCCAATCAGTGGGCAGGGGAATCGGTTGGGCGGTGGTGGAGTTCATGATTGAGGGCGCTATAGGCGCAGGCGGCGGCGCTGGAAAGGGTCTAGCAGCTTCCCCTTCGATC
This sequence comes from Novosphingobium sp., assembly GCA_031375125.1. Classification (GTDB taxonomy): domain Bacteria; phylum Pseudomonadota; class Alphaproteobacteria; order Sphingomonadales; family Sphingomonadaceae; genus Novosphingobium. The sequence continues at coordinate 3,690 of JANMHL010000359.1, forward strand.
AGGCGATTAAAGCCGCTTCAGCCAATCGATCAACAGCGCGTTCACTTCCTTTGGCCGCTCTTGCTGGGTCCAGTGCCCCACGCCGTCTAGGACATGACCTTCGACCTTAGGCGCGAACATCCGCATCATCGCCACCGGGTCTGCCACCGCGCCGAACAGCGTGGTGGCGGGATCGCGACTGCCACCGATGAACAGGCACGGCTGCTCGATCTGCTTGCCTTGCCAGGCCTTGAGCCATTCGTAATCCAATTCATGGTTGCGGTAGCGACCTAGCGGCCCACGAAAGCCCGAGGCTTTGAACTCGGCCTCGTAATAGTCGAGGTCTGCCGTGCTCAGCCACGGCACCGGCTGCGGATCGGGCAGACCTTCAAGGAAGGTCGCGCCGAGCGGTTTGTTCCAGTAATCCCCCGGCGCGACATCGCCCGAGATTGAATACATCATCCGCGCCACGAAATCGCGGGGGTCCGCCTCGGCCTCAACCTCGGCCACGCCGGGTTCCTGAAAGAATTCCTGATAGAAAAACCGGCCTTGCGAGGTGAAGTGCTCGCGGAACACCTCGGTAAACGGCCGCAGCGGCGCCCCCGCAAACGGTACAGACAGGCCCGCGACAGCGCGAATCCGGTCGGGATTGGTGAACGCGGTGTTCCAGACAATCGGCGCGCCCCAATCGTGCCCGATCAGCACCACTGGCGCATCAGGCAACAGCGCGTCGGCGAGGCCAATTAGATCACCAGCGATGGCCTGAAGCGTATAAGCGTTGATCGGCTCCGGCTTGTCCGATCCGCCATAGCCGCGCACGTCAATCGCGCAGGCGGTGAACCCGGCAGCGGCGACTGGGCCCAGTTGATGCCGCCACGAATACCAGCTCTCGGGAAAGCCATGGACCATAATCGCTAGTGGGCCACTGCCTTCGATTGCACAGCGCAGGCTGACTTCGCCGCAATCAATCATCCGGAATTCTGGCACGGCAAACCTCTCAGACAGAAACGCCCCGAACCTTGCGGGTCGGGGCGCTGTCTGTCCAGTCACGATCGGCTGCGATCAGTGATGATCGTTGTCGTCGATCACCGGCAGGGTTTCGAACTGGTGGAATGGCGGCGGACTGGACAGGGTCCATTCCAGCGTGGTGGCACCTTCGCCCCAATAGTTGCCTTCGGCCTTTTTGCCCATGGTGAAGGCGTAGATGATGTTGATGAAGAACACGATCAGCGAAACCAGCGTCACCGCATAGCCCCACGACGACAGCGTGTTCCAGTACTCATAGGCCGGGGCATAGTCCGGATAGCGGCGCGGCATCCCCTGCAGACCCAGGAAGTGCTGCGGGAAGAAGATCATGTTCACGCCGACGAAGAAGATCCAGAAGTGGACGTGGGCGAGGAATTCCGAATGCCAGCGCCCGCTCATTTTCGGGAACCAGTAATAGAAGCCCGCAAACAGCGCCGTCACCGCGCCCAGACTGAGCACGTAGTGGAAGTGGGCGACCACGAAGTAGGTATCGTGGACCACATCGTCGATCCCGCCATTGGCGAGGTAGACGCCGGTCACGCCGCCCAGCGTGAACAGGAAGATGAACCCGATTGCCCAAACCATCGGGCTCTTGAATTCAAGGCTGCCGCCCCACATTGTTGCGATCCAGCTGAAGATCTTGATGCCGGTCGGCACCGCGATCACCATCGTGGCAAGGGTGAAGTACAGCTTCGTATTCACGCTCATCCCGGTGGTGTACATATGGTGCGCCCAGACGACGAACCCGACCACGCCGATTGCAACCATCGCGTAAGCCATGCCGAGATAGCCGAACACCGGCTTTTTCGAGAAGGTTGAGATGATCTGGCTGATGATCCCAAAACCGGGCAAGATCATGATGTACACTTCGGGGTGACCAAAGAACCAGAACAGATGCTGGTATAGCACCGGATCGCCCCCGCCGCTGGCGGAGTAGAAGGTGGTGCCGAAGTTGCGGTCGGTGATCAACATGGTGATCGCCGCTGCCAGCACTGGCAGCGCCAGCAACAGCAGGAACGCGGTGACCAGCACCGACCATACGAACAGCGGCATCTTGTGCAGGGTCATCCCCGGCGCGCGCATGTTGAAGATGGTGGTGATGAAGTTGATCGCCCCCATGATCGAGGCGGCGCCGGCAAGATGGAGCGAGAAGATCGCAAAGTCAGTCGCCGGGCCCTTCGATCCGGTGGTCGACAGCGGGGCATAGGCGGTCCAGCCGATCCCGGCACCGTTGCCCGTGGCATCGCCCGGAACCAACGCCGACAGCAGCAGCGAGATAAAGCCCGCCACGGTCAACCAGAACGAGATGTTGTTCATCCGCGGGAAGGCCATGTCCGGAGCGCCGATCATCAGCGGCACAAACCAGTTGCCAAACCCGCCGATAATCGCCGGCATGACCATGAAGAACACCATGATCAGGCCGTGTGCGGTGATCAGCACGTTCCACAGGTGCAGCTGCGTTTCAAAGCTGGCGTTATGTTCGCCCAGCAGCGACGCGACCGTGCCGAGG
>JANMHL010000371.1:0-2427 GCA_031375125.1 Novosphingobium sp.
AAGAGCTGGCGCAGGGCGAAAGCTATACCATTCCCGCAGGTCAGGCCGATGTGAAGTTATGGACTGCGCGGCCCGATGCGCTGTCGATCACGGTTGGCGGGCAAGCCGTGCCGAAACTGTCCGAAGTGCAGCAGACCATCAAGGACATGCCGGTCAGCGCCGCTGCGCTGCTGGCGCGCGGAACCGCCGCTGCGGCTCCGAACCCCGCGCCCAGCGTCACCGCTCAGCCGCGGATCTCGGCCGCCGAACGCCCGCGCGAACGCCGTCCGGCGGCGCAGCGGCCCGATCGGCCCAATGCCCAACCGAGCGCTGCGCCCACTTTGGCGATCCCGGCGGCGCCTGCAGTTGCAGGCCCTGCGCCAACAACGCCAGCAACATAGCCTGCGGATAGCGCGACTTGGCCGCTCGACAGGGCGCGGCTGACAAGGTTAATGACAACCTCGATGGTTCATCGCGGGTTCGGTTGGGTCCGCTATTGGCAATGCAGCCCGATCCGGCATGGAACGACAGATATGAAGCAGCTTTTTCGACATAAGTCCCTGATGGTGGTGCTGGCCCTGGCGCTAGCCGCTCCGGCCGTGGCGCAGTCAGCCGATCCCAATCTCGATGTGCGGATGCGCAAGCTGGAAGCCGAAGTTTCTGCCCTGCAGCGGGTGGTATTCCCCGGCGGGGACGGGCGGTTCTTCCCTCAAATTCAGCCCACTTCGGGGGGTACGTCGGTATCCGGAACCCCGGCGACCACACCCAATGCCGATATGTTGACCCGGATGGACGCGCTCGAAGGGCATGTTTCCAAACTAACCGCGCAGGTTGAGGAAGACCGCAACCGGATCGACAAGCTAGAAACCCGGCTGGCGGCTGTTGAGGCTGGCAAAGCCGCCCCGGCGGTGGGCGAAACGGCTGCTGTCACTCCCGCGCTCAAGCCGGTCGTCGTGGCACCACCGGCGCTCAAGCCTGCTGCGGTGGTGGCCAAGCCGGCTGATCCTTCGGCCAAGCGGCTCGCCGCAGTGCGCGCGGTGCCCAAGCCGCAGACCGACGATCCGGGCGATGATGAATATTCCTATGGCTTCCGCTTGTGGGAAGCCAAATTCCAGCCCGAAGCGCAGCAGCAGCTCAAGCTGTTCCTGACCAAGTATCCCAAGCACGCGCGGGTCAGCTATGCCCGCAATCTGCTCGGCCGGTCCTATCTGGATGAAGGCAATCCGCGCGAAGCGGCAAGCTGGTTCCTGCAGAACTACAAGGCCGATCCCAAGGGCGATCGCGCGCCGGACAGCTTGCTGTTTCTGGGCGAATCAATGCGCCAGTTGAAAGACACCAATCGCGCCTGCGTGGCGGTCGATCAGTTTGGCCGCGATTTCCCCAAGGAAGCCGCAGGCCGACTCAAGGCGCAGTATGATGCCACCAAAGCCGGGCTGAAGTGCCCGGCCTGATGTGGACTGTCCAACCGACCTGACCGCCCGCTTCAGCGCCGATCTGGCCGCCTTGTGGAGCGGGACCGGGCGGTTGGCGCTGGCGGTATCGGGCGGACCGGATAGTCTGGCGCTGTTGCTGCTGGCCCACGCCGCGCTGCCGGGGCGGATTGCCGCTGCGACCGTCGATCATGGCCTGCGCCCCGAAAGTGCAGCGGAAGCTGCGCTTGTTGGGCAAATCTGCAGTGAACTTGAGGTTCCTCATTCGGCGCTGCGCGTAGCGGTTGAGCCGGGCAATATTCAGGCGCAGGCCCGCGCTGCACGCTATGCCGCTTTGGCGGTATGGATGGCGCGCGATGGGCTGGACGCACTGGCGACCGCGCACCATGCCGACGATCAGGCCGAGACGCTGCTGGCGCGGCTGAACCGGGGCAGCGGCGCGGCCGGGCTGGCCGGAGTGCGGGCGCGCGGCGCGGTTCCCGGCACGCGGTTGGCACTGGTCCGGCCGCTGCTCGGCTGGCGCCGGGCCGATCTTGCCGAAGTGGTCACTCTGGCTGGACTGACGCCGGTGCAGGACCCGTCCAACGGCGACGACAAGTTCGACCGTGCGCGGCTTCGCAAGGCGCTGGCCGGGGCCGATTGGCTCGATGTCCCCGCGCTGGCGCTCAGCGCCGCCAATCTGGCTGACGCTGATGCCGCGCTGGACTGGGCGGCGCAGCGCGAATGGAGCGAAGCCGTGGTCAAAGGCCCGATGGGGCTGACCTATCGCCCTGCGGCCCCGCGCGCTGTCGCGCTGCGGGTGCTGGCGCGGATCGTGACCGAACTGGATGGCGAGGCTCCGCGTGGCAGCGCCGTGGCGCGGCTGTTCGACAGCCTGCTGGCCCGCCAGCCTGCCTCAATCGGCAATCTGGTGGCGCGGGTAATGCCCGATGGGTGGAGTTTTACGAAAGCGCCGGTCCGGCGGGGGTAGTGGGCGGGCTTGGGCAGGCGCCGGCCGAGCGGGGGGGGGTGAGGGGGG
>JANMHL010000384.1:0-3546 GCA_031375125.1 Novosphingobium sp.
CAACGACCAGATCTATCAGCTCGACAGCTCGCGCGATTACAACCCATTGCCCAAGTTGAAACTGATCACGGTGCCGGTGCTGTGGATCAATTCGGGCGACGATTTCATCAACCCACCCGAACTGGGCCTGGCCCAGAAACACGCCAAATTGATGCCGCGCGCAAAGTTCATCCTGATCCCCGCCAGCAAGGACACCAAAGGCCACGGCACCCATACTTGGGCCAAGTTCTGGAAGAAGGATTTGGCAAAATTGTTGGTGACGAAGCCATGAGCGACGCGAATTCATTAGAACTTGAATTCACCAACGACGTCACGCGGGATGAATACTATGCTGCCAATCTGTATTTTTTGAATACGGCTTGGTCGGCAAAAAAATTGCTTCCTGCATTTTTAGCATCGGCGTTCATGTTTACCGCAGTTGCTGCAATGGGCTCCAAGCCAGTAGACGGCGATATTGTTGGTGCGCTTTGGGAAAATCTAGCCTTCGGTGCGGGATTCGGCGCCCTGCTTTTAGCAATTCGCTATGTTTTGTGCCGAATGCAGCTAAGGCGGTTAAGCGACACTACGTATGAGCAAACAGGAACGTTGTCGCTTCCCACTGCCTATCACCTAACACAGGACAGGCTATGGTCCAGCTTTGCCGAAGGCACGAGCGATCATCCCTGGAGCAGGTTCATTGACTACATGGAGTGCGAACCAGCTCTAATCCTCAGGCGAACACCAACGTTTGTATTCTTTTTCCCAAAGCGCAATCTATCGGCAGAACAGCTCGACGCCTTTCGAAATTTGCTTGAAACCGTCGGGATAAAACGAAGCTAGAAAGGCGTTGGAGATTAACATGACAGAACGCCGCACCCTCTATCCGCCGATCGAACCCTATGCGCACGGCACACTTGATGTCGGCGATGGCCACAGCTTGTATTGGGAGCGCTGCGGCACGCCCGGCGGTAAACCGGCGGTGTTCCTGCACGGCGGCCCCGGCGGCGGGTGCGGCCCGGCGCAGCGCCAGCAGTTCGACCCGGCGCTGTACGATGTGCTGCTTTTCGACCAGCGCGGCTGCGGGCGCTCGGTTCCGTTTGCCAGTTTGGAAGCGAACACCACCTGGCACCTTGTCGCCGATATCGAAAAGCTGCGCGAAATGGCCGGGCACGAACAGTGGCTGGTGTTCGGTGGATCGTGGGGCTCCACGCTCAGCCTCGCCTATGCCCAAACCCATCCGGGCCGGGTCAGCGAGCTGGTGCTGCGCGGGATATTCCTTGGCAGCCAAAGCGAGTTTGACTGGCTCTACACTTATGGGGCGAGCGAGCTTTACCCAGAGGCGTGGGATGATTTCATCGGCCATATTCCGGCCGAGGAGCGCCCCGAACTGCTCGAAGCCTACCATCGCCGCCTGACCAGTGAAGACCCGGCCGTTCGCCTCCCCGCGGCCAAGGTCTGGGCGATGTGGGAAGGTGTTACCGTCACTCTGCTGCCCGATCCCGAAATGCTGGCAGACTTTACCGCCGATGATCACGCGGTCGCGGTCGCTAGAATCGAAAACCACTATTTCCGGCACGATTGTTGGCTGGAACCGGGGCAATTGCTGCGCGATGCGCACAAGCTGGCGGGCATTCCGGGGATCATCGTGCAAGGCCGCCACGATTGCTGCACGCCGCCTTCGGCCGCATGGGCGCTCAAAAAGGCCTGGCCGCAGGTGGAGCTGCAGATCGTCCCCGATGGCGGGCACCTGTTCAGCGAACCGGGCATCACCGATGGACTGGTGCGGGCAAGCGACCGGTTTGCGGGCAAGGCCGATTGTTGAGAAATCGGCGCGGCGCGACTCGCAAATCGCCGCGCCCTCGCCTATGTCCCCGCCCATGATCCTCGTCATCGACAACTACGACAGCTTCACCTGGAACCTGGTCCATTACCTGATGGAGCTGGGGGCCGAAGTGCAGGTGGTCCGCAACGACGCGATTTCCGCCGGACAAGCTCTGTCGAGCGGCGCACAAGGTTTCTTGATTTCGCCCGGCCCGTGCACGCCTAATGAGGCCGGGATCAGCCTCGATCTGGTCGCCGCCTGCGCTGATGCGGGCAAACCGCTGCTCGGCGTGTGCCTAGGCCATCAAGCCATCGGTCAGCATTTCGGCGGCCAAGTAGTGCGCGGCGGACTGATGCACGGCAAGACCTCCAGCGTAACCCACGATGGCACCGGGCTTTACAAAGGTCTGCCGTCACCGTTCAAGGCGACCCGCTATCACTCGCTGATTGTGGACCACATTCCCGCCGATCTGGTGATCAACTGCAGGTCGGATGATGGCCATGTAATGGGCTTTCGCCACCAAACGCTGCCGATCCACGGCGTGCAGTTCCACCCAGAAAGCATCGCCACCGAACACGGCCATGCGATGCTGGCCAACTTCCTCGACATCTGCGGGATCAAGACCCGCGCAGTGGCGTGAACTCAGCTGAGGCAGAGGCGCTTTTCGGGCAGATGCTCGACGGCGAACTGGCCGATGATGCCATCGCCGCCACGTTGATTGAGCTGGCGGAACGCGGCGAAACGGCAGAGGAAATTGCCGGAGCAGTCCGCGCCATGCGCGCCCGGATGAAACGGATCACTGCCCCGGCCCACGCCATCGATGTTTGCGGCACCGGCGGCGATGGCCAACACAGCCTCAACGTGTCGACCGCCGTCGCGCTGGTCGTCGCGGCTTGCGATGTGCCGGTCGCCAAGCACGGCAACCGCGCCGCCTCCAGCCTGGCTGGCGGGGCTGACACGCTCGAGGCGCTCGGCCTCAACCTCGCCCGCGCGTCCGACATGGCCGAAGACACGCTGGGCGATCTGGGCATCGCGTTCCTGTTTGCGCAGGCCCACCACCCGGCGCTTGGCCGAATTGCACCGATCCGCAAGGCGCTGGGGCGGCGAACGATTTTCAACCTGATCGGACCGCTGGCCAACCCCGCTGGGGTCACCCGCCAGCTGGTCGGGGTATCCCACCCCAATCTGATCGCGCTGTACCGCGATGCGATGCAGCTGCTCGGCACCGAAGCCGCGCTGATCGTCTCCGGCGCCGAAGGGCTCGACGAGCTGTCGATCGAAGGCACCAGCTATCTCGCCGCAATCGGCCTACCGCCACTGCCGATCGAGATCACCCCGGGCGATGCCGGCCTGATCCCGCACGCATTGGCGGACCTGCGCGGCGGCAATGCGGCGTTCAATGCCGAAGCCTTAAAGCGGCTGCTGCTGGGCGAACCCGGCGCTTACCGCGATGCCGTGCTGCTCAATTCGGCGGCGGCGTTGATCGTGGCGGGGCAGGTTTCGGACCTGCTGGAGGGGGTTGAGGAAGCGGCTGAGGCTTTGGATAAAGGCTTGGCCAAGGCGCTGCTCGATTGCTGGGTTGAGACTGTTCGGTAGTACGGAATGGTTCACGCAAAGGCGCAAAGGCGCAAAGAGGCAGTTCGGCGCCGCAGGCTTGCTTGTTTGCTTCCGGCCTTCCAACTTTCGTAGCGCGGAATTTACAAGGCGCCTTCGCTGTATGCGCTACGTCTTTGCGCCTTTGCGCC
>JANMHL010000409.1:0-6796 GCA_031375125.1 Novosphingobium sp.
AGGATCGCAGGATCGACGGAGGCGGAAAGAGTGACGTCCTTGCCTTCACGCAGCCGAAGCTTGGCGGCAAGCGCCTTTAGCTGGGCATCGCTGAGCGGGTGGGCGCTGGTAACTTCGGCCTTCACTTCGCCGCGCGCGGCCGAAGCGATAGCGGTGAACGCGTCGATGATTCGGGGCAGAACGTCCAGCCGGCCATTGGCCGACAGCACGCCGAGGAATTGCTTGGTCAGCGGGGACAGCTTCAGCAGCGTTGCCACGCTGTCCATCGCCTGGGCCGCCGCTTCGCGTCCTACTTGTGGATTGCGAATCAGTGCGGCCAGATCAGCCGATTCCGTCAGCGCCTGGCCGAGCGCGCCAAGGTCTTTTTCGACCGCAGCGGCGGCCTTGGTTTCATGGGCCAGTTCAAAAAGTGCAGAGGCGTAGCGCCCTTGCAAACTGGCCGAAATACCGCCGGAATTCTCCACGCGCTGTTGTTCCTTGCATCGGGTGCGTTGGCTGGGTGAGCGGAGGCGGGAACCGCACCGTCACCCTCTAACGGGGGCGCGCATAGCCATGATTGTGCTGCGATGCAAGGTGGGGCAAGGACATTCCCGAACAGGAATGCACCGGAGCGGAAAAATGACGGGCGATTGGATCAAGCTGACTATGGCGGATGGGCACGCGATGCCCTGTTATCACGTGCTGCCCGAAGGTGAGCGGCCCAATCGGCGCAAGGGCGGGCTGGTGCTGGTTCAGGAAATCTTTGGCGTGACCGAGCATATCCGCGAACTGTGCGATGAATATGCCGCCGAGGGCTATGAAGTGATCAGCCCCGGGCTGTTCGACCGGCAGGAACCGGGCTGCGCACTGGGTTATTCCGGCGCCGATTGGGAGCGCGCCGTCCAGATCGCGCGGGGCGAGCACGACTGGGATCAGGGCATCGACGATACCGGCCGGGTGATCGCCTGGCTGAAAGAGCGGGGCGGCCCGCTGTTCATCACCGGCTATTGCTTTGGCGGGTCGGTCGCCTGGCGGATGGCGCAGCTGTCTGACGATCTGGACGCGGCGAGTTGCTACTACGGCGGCTACATCGCCACGCGCTTTGCTGATGAGGCCCCGAAGTGCGCGACGATTACGCATTTTGCGCGATACGATTCGATGGTGCCGATCGAGCCGGTGGAAAAGCTGATCGCAAAGCAGCACCCAACCGCGCAGCACTTCATCTATGAGGCCGGGCACGGGTTTAACTCGGACCGGCGCAAGGATTACCACCCCGAAAGCGCCGAGCTGGCCAAGGAACGCACGCTGATGCTGTTCAAGGCATTGGGGGGGTTGATCGGATGGCCCGCATCCTGATCATCCTCCCCCAGACCGATTATGACCCCAGTGAAGTCGCCTTGCCGTGGCTGGTCTGGACGCAGGCGGGTCATGAGGTCTGCTTTGCGACCGAGACCGGCCAACCGGCCACTTGCGATCCGGTGACGCTGACCGGCCAAAGTCTGCCGTTTTTCGCGCGTTCGCTGCAAGCGCGGGTTGAGGCGCGCGAGGCCTATTCGGCGATGCTGGAAGACAAAAACTATGCCCGTCCGCTGCGCTGGGCCAAGGTCAGGCCATCCAATTTCGACGCGTTTCATTTCCCCGGCGGTCATGCCCCCGGGATGCGGGCCTATTGCGAAAGCGAGGCGGTGCAGCGGCTGGCCCATGATGCTTTCCGGGTCAACAAGCCGGTCAGCGCGGTTTGCCATGGCGTGCTGCCGCTGGCCCGCGCCGGGGTACTGATCGGGCGGCGGACCACGGCCTTGATCGAGCCGCTGGAAAAGATCGCGATCCAGCTGACGCAAGCGGCGCTGCCGGGGCATTACCGAACCTATCCCAAAACGGTTGAGGCCGAGGTCAAGCACCGGATCCGCCCCGGTGGGCTGTTTGAGCGCGGCGGCCTGTTCCCGCGCTATGCCGGGCGCCGCAATCCCGAGGCCGGTTTCGTGGTGCAGGACGGCAATTACCTGTCGGCCCGCTGGCCGGGTGATGCGTGGACGCTGGCGCTCAGGATGAACGATCTGCTTTGACCTTGCGCTGGACCACTTTGCTGGCCTAGCTTGGCCGCACAGGGAGAGAGCCATGCACAAAAGGCCACTGTCGCAGCACGTGGGTATCGAGATCACCGGCGTGCAACTTGCCGCGCTAGAAGGCCCTGCGCTCGATGCATTGAAGCAGGACGTTTACGAGCACGGTGTCGCGGTGCTGCGCGATCAAGACCTATCGCCACAGCAGCACATCGCCTTTGCCAAGCGCTGGGGCGGGATCGACGTCAATCCGTTCTTCCCGACCAACAGCGGCTGGCCCGAAATTGCCGAAGTGCGCAAGGCCGAAACCCAAAAGGACAATATCGGCGGCGGCTGGCACACCGATCATAGCTTTGATCAGATCCCGGCAATGGGCTCGATTTTGGTCGCCCGCGAATTGCCGCCAATCGGAGGCGACACGCTGTTTTCCAGCATGGGCGCGGCCTACGACGCACTTTCGGACGGGCTGAAGGAAACGCTCGGCACTTTGCGCGCGGTCCATTCGGCCGATCATATTTATCAGCCCGGCGGGTTCTATGCGAAGACCGATCTAGCCGATGAAATGACTGGGCAGGATCTAACCACTCGGGCAGTCCATCCGGTGATCATTCGCCACCCAGTGACGGGGCGCAAGCTGCTCTATGTCAACGGCGCTTTCACGCTCCATTTCGAAGGCTGGACCCGCGAAGAAAGCCTGCCCTTGCTGGGCTATTTGTATAGCGTCGCCAGCCGCGAAGAGTTCCAGTGCCGGGTCCAGTGGCAACCCGGCTCGGTCGCGATCTGGGATAATCGCGCGACTTGGCATCTGGCACTCAACGATTATCATGGCCACCGCCGCGTGATGCACCGGATCACGCTGACCGGCGATCCGCTGGCGGCTTGATTGAACGGGAAAATGAATATGCGCTTTGGTAAAGGGTGGTCGTTTGCGGCGGTGACCGGGATACTGGTTTTGGCCAATACCGCTTTGGCAGCAGTGCCGGAGATCGGCTTCAAGATCGGTGCCGTGGCACTGAAGCTGCCGCAGCCAGCTGGGTTCTGCCCGCCGTCAGACAAGGACGCTCCACTTGCCGCTGCCTCTGCCAATGCCGATCCCCATAATCTCAGTTTGGCGACCTTGCTGGCCTGCAATCGCTCGCCCGAGGTTCGGCCGTGGAGCAATTACGTGCTGATCAAGACCCCTAAAATGCTGGCCAACGGTACCTATGAAAAGGTCGAGACTCTCGATCAGATGAATGCGGTTTTCGCCGGGCCAAACAGTCCCAAGTTTGATGACAAGATGACCGATGAAATTGGCACGAATACCGAACGCGCGATGGGCGTTCGGATCGAAATCACCGGGAAGTATGGCTATGCCGGCCGCGATGCGGATTGCGTCTATCTGGCGGGACCGATGGAGGCGCAGGTCTTTGGCAAGACGGTCAAAGGCTTGATTGCGACCTGCATTACGGTGGCAGGCGGCAAGATGATCGGGATCAATCTGTATCAATTTGCTGAAACGCCTGATCTGGCGGCGGTCAAAGCGATGAAGGCGCAAGTCCGCGCGATCGGCCTGTCGATCCATCGCTGAAAGGCCTGACCAGCTTTGACCGCAAGGTGCGGGACGCGGGCTGCATTCATTGCGGGTAGGGACTTGCCATTCAAGGGAGCCCTGCCATGACTACGACAATGATCCGACCAAGCGATGATGACTGCTGGAACGCTGCACTGGCGCGCGATCGCAGCTATGACGGGCGCTTCGTCTCGGGCGTTTTGTCGACGGGGATCTATTGCCGCCCATCGTGCCCGGCGCGGCATCCCAAGCGGGAGAATGTGCAGTTCTTCGCCAGTCCAGCCGATGCCCGGGCCGCCGGATTGCGGGCTTGCCTGCGCTGCTCGCCCGACGATGTATCGCGCGATGAACGCGCCGTCCTTTCGGCCATCGCCGCCATCCAGTCGGCTGGTCAGCCGCTGGCTTTGGCGGCATTGGCGGAGGAAACCGGCTATTCGCCCAGCCATTTCCAGCGGGTATTTACCCGCCACACCGGCTTGTCGCCTGCCGCCTATGCCCGGGCGCTGCTGGCCGAGCGCGCGGCGCAGGCCTTGTCGGCGGAACATTCGGTTACCGAGGCGATTTATGCGGCAGGCTATTCGGCGCCGTCACGGTTTTATGAGGCCAATCAGGGGAGACTGGGAATGACGCCATCGGCCTGGGTGAACGGCGGCAAGGGCACGGTGATCCACTGGGCGGTGGTCGATACCAGCCTGGGGCGGATGCTGGTCGCCGCGACCGCCAAAGGCGTTTGCCGCCTGTCTTTTGATGAAGGGCGCGAGGCGCTGGAGGCCCGGTTCCCGCAGGCTGAATTGGTCGCGGGCGGGGCGGATTTTGCAGCGCTGCTGGATCAAGTTATCGCTGCGGTCGAGGCACCGGGAGACTTCGCCCATATCCCGCTCGATGTAAAAGGGACGGCCTTTCAGGAAGCCGTCTGGCGCGAATTGCAGCGGATTCCGGCGGGCGAAACGCGGACCTATGCGCAGCTCGCCGCTGCGGTCGGTAAACCCAAAGCGGTCCGCGCGGCTGGCAGTGCCAATGGCGCGAACAACGTTGCCGTGCTGATCCCCTGCCACCGGGTAATCCGCACTGGCGGGGGCTTGGGCGGCTATGCCTATGGCTTAGAAATCAAGCGCAAGTTGCTGGAAAAGGAAGCGAAATGACCCAGAATATCACTGCCTTTAAGGCGCTCCACGTCCCCGGCGATCCGCTGATGCTGTTCAACATCTGGGATGCCGGTAGCGCCAAGGCCGTGGCCGGTGCCGGGGCCAAGGCGATCGCGACTGGCAGCTATGGCGCCGCCGAGGCCCAAGGTTTCAAGGATGGTGAGGATTTCAGCATCGAGGACGCGCTGCGCAATCTGGAGCGAATCGTATCGGTGACTGACCTGCCGGTGACGCTCGATTTTGAAACTGGTTACGGTGCGACCTCAGCCGATGTTGCTTTCTCGGTTCGCCGCGCGGTTGATGCCGGGGCGGCGGGGATTAATCTGGAAGATCTGATGGCGGGCGAATCCGCTTTGATCCCCATTGCGCAAGCTGCCGAGCGGGTGGCTGCGGCAGCCAGTGCCGGATTGTTCGTCAACGCCCGCACCGATGTCTATCGCGGGGTAAAGCCAGCAGATTACGACCAACACCTGATCGACGCCGTGCTGGAACGGGCCGAGGCCTATGCGGCGGCTGGTGCAAGCGGGTTGTTCGTGCCGTTTCTGGGCGATCATGCAGTGATCAAGGCGATCTGCGCCGCAACCCCGCTGCCCGTCAACGTGCTGTGGGGGCCGGGCCGCGGCACTCGGGCGGAATTGGCCGCGCTCGGCGTTGCCCGGATCAGCTATGGTCACGGGCCATGGGCAGCAACGATGGATTGGTTGGCGGGACAGGCCAAGGCGGTCTTTGGCGGCGAAGTGGTGCCTTACGGAAGGTAGCAAGATCGCCCGGCTTGACCTGCCGATCAAGGGCTGTATTGCTATGGCAATACACTGGGGTCAAGGAAGCAGCCATGTCCGAAATCGAAGCCGCCCAGCCGTCGCTGATCCGCCGGATCATTGCCTTTCCGCTGACCTTGCTGGTGCTCGGCTTCGTTTGGATCACCGCATTGGCCAGTGGGGTGGGGCAGGGCTACCAATTACTCGGCTTTGCCCGCAACACGCCGGAAAAGGCGCTGGGCGCGGTGATCATGGCGGCGGCGGTGATCCTTGGTTATAAAGCCTTCAAGCGCTGGGTTGAGCGTGCGCCGGACACCGAACTGCCGCTAACCGGCGCATTGCCGGAACTGGCCGCCGGGATCGCGATCGGGGCTGCGCTGTTCAGTGTGATGACCGGGATCGTCTGGCTGCTGGGCGGGATCGAGTTTCTGGGTCTGCGCGGGGCCGGGCAGATCTGGACTATGCTGGCAATCGCGATTGTCAGCGGGGTGGTCGAAGAAGTGATGTTTCGCGGGATCGTGCTGCGGCATTTGGAAAGTATGATCGGCACCTGGGGCGCGCTTGCGCTGACCTCCGCCTTGTTTGGCCTGCTGCACATCACCAACGAGGATGCGACCTGGTGGTCGTCACTGGCGATTGCGCTGGAGGCAGGGATATTGCTTGGCGCGGCCTTTTTGCTGGCCCGGCGGCTGTGGCTCGCCATCGGTATCCACGCGGCGTGGAATTTTACCCAAGGCTGGGTGTTCAGCGTGCCGGTATCGGGCGGGGACGCGCCGCTGGGCCTGCTGATCACCCGCCGGATCGGGCCCGACTGGCTGACCGGAGGCGATTTCGGGCTGGAGGCCAGCGTCATCGCGATGCTGGTAGCGACCGGGGCCGGGCTGTGGTTGCTCAGACTGGCCGCAGGGCGGGGCGGTTTCAAAAGGCCGCTGTGGGCCGCTCAAACAAACGAATAGGGATCAATATCAACCTGCACCCGCACCCCTTGCGGGAACTGCAGTGGGTTCAGCCATTCGCGGATCACTTCCTGCAGCTTGGCCGTCCGCCGGGCGTTGACTAGCAGGCGGTAGCGGTAGCGGCCTCTTAGCAGTGACAGCGGCGCGGGCGCAGGGCCGAGGACCATGACGTCGGGCAGGTTGGGGGCGCTGCCGCCGACGGCGCGGGCGGCTTCGCGCGCTTCGGCTTCGGTTTCGGAACTGACGATGATCGCCGCCCACCGCCCAAACGGCGGGGCGCCGGCGTCTTTGCGGGCCTCCGCTTCGGCGGCGTAGAATGCGTCGCGGTCCCCATCGGCGAGCG
>JANMHL010000433.1:0-2643 GCA_031375125.1 Novosphingobium sp.
GCCCAACCCGGCAGTGTGGTGCCAGATCGTGGCAGGCGATATTTCGCCAAATGCCAGATGCGGGGATAGCCGCGAGGTGCCTTCCATCGACGGAATATTACGCCGTTCCTGATAGCGCGGTGCGCGGCCGGTAAAGGCTTCCAACCGCTCCAACGCGCCAGCTTCGCCCGGTTGCCATTCGGCAAAGCCCCCGGTCCAATCAGGCTTGGTCGGAAGCAGGCCCCAGCTGCCAAGCGGATCGCTGTCCGGCCAGCTGTCCGGCGCGGGGATCGCCGCTGGCACCGGCAATGGCGCAGGCGGTGGCAGGCGTTCGTTCAGTGCGCGCCAGAACGGGGTGTAGATCTTGTACGGTGTACCCGCCCCGCTCAGCACGGTTCCTGCCGGGGCAAGGTAATTGCCGTGGTGCAGGTGCAGTGTCAGCGTTTTGGCCACCGCGCGTTCGGCGTTGCGCCACCACGGCTCGTAATGGTGCAGGCCGTGAACTTCGGTCGCACCGCATTCCGCCGCCAGCGCCGCCAGCACATCCTCGCTCCGCCCGCGGCGCAGGATCAGGCGCGAGCCTTTGGCCCGCAACGCGTTATCCAGCGCGGCCAGCGAATGGTGCAGCCACCACCGGCTTGCCCCGCCCATCGCGCGGTGCGCCGGGGTCTCGTCATCCAGCACATAGACCGGCAGCACCGGTCCAGTGGCGCAGGCTGCGACCAGCGCAGCCTGATCCGCCAGCCGCAAATCGCGGCGCAGCCAGACGATAGTGGGATTGGTCATCAGCGGGGTTTCAACTCTACCGTAAAGGGGCCTTGAGTTGGGATGTCTAGGAAACGCTGATCTTTGAGCAATATGCCCTTTGGTCCCACCTGCGCCACCGGCATCCGGCTCCAGAACAAAAACGCTTCGGCTTGGGGGTCGCCTTTGGCCCAGTCGGCGATGCGCGGGTCAGCCATGTTGGTCTTGCGGATCGTGCGAGGATAGCGCTGGCAGCTGGCGAAGGTACACGGAACGGTGCCGTAAAACCCATCACTCGACCGCCACAGCACGTCGCGCCGCCAAAACAAAATCGGCAGCGGGTTGGCGGTGACCACCTGCGCCTGCGGTTCAATTTCCCGCACCGACGCAGCTGCAGCGCGGCTGATCGCCATGTTGACGCCGATATAAACTGTCATCATCACCAGCGCTATTTGGGCCGGGGCGGTCCAGTTCGGACGGCCCGAACGCTCCGCGCGCAGGGAACGCCAGACCCCGATCCCCAGCGCGATCAGGATCCACAGATCGATGATAAACAGCACATCGCCATAGAACCACGTGCTGGAAAACGGTTCCAACACCCGCACGCCGTAATTGTTGAACCAGTCAAACAGCGGATGGCTGAGACAGCCGATTACGCTCAGCGCGAACAGCCAGCCGAACCGCACCGGCAGCCGCCCCTCTGGCCGGGTACCGCGCTGCGTCTGCCAGCGGTCAAAACCCCACAAGGCGGCGGCGAGCAGCAGTGGCAGTAAAACGAGCGCAATCGGCCCATGCGTAATCCCGCGCCTAAAGCCGAGATGTACAGTGCCATCGAGCCAGATGTAGCTGGCTGCATCAATATCGGGCAGGTTCGCCGCAATAATCAGAGCCGGCATCGCCAGCCCAGTCTTGCGCTTCAACCCCGCCTGCCCCAACGCAGCACCGATCAGCGAATGGGTCAGATTATCCATGCGGCCGTCCGAAGATCACAAAGTTCAAAGGGTTCATGAAATCAAAAATCCGTCCACTCCTCAATCTGATGCGGCAGCATGGCAGGATTGGGGTGCGTAGGAAAGATCAGTGCTGTTTGGACATAGAAGTAGGAAGGGGTTCACGCAGAGGCGCGGAGGAAGCAGAGGGGCGCAGAGGAGTTGCACTTGCAGCAAAGCCGCTTTTTCACATCCAGCGTTGCGCCAACGGCGATCAAAAAATCATTGCATAGCCTGCCGCGCACACCAGATCCCTGCGCCTCTGCGTGAACCAATTCTTCTTAAGCCGGATGCCCCTCGTTGGGATCGACCGTCCAGGTCTGACCCTTGGCCAGCAAGCGTTTGAGGTCGGTGCTCTTGCCTTCGCGCGACTTCGCGTCCTGGCCCAGCACCGCGTCCTCATAGGTAGGGCGGGGATCATCGTAGATCACGCCGAGCGCCATCGGGAACGGGCCAAACGGCATTTCAACCAGCATATGCGCGATCGAGCGGTTAGTGACTTCGTGGACGATCACGCCCGCCGCCTGCCAATCGCCATCCACGACATCGACCACTTTCAGCGTCAAGGCATCGACATCGAGCGCGATCCCCTGCGTTCCCTTGGCGAACAACATCGGCTCACCATTCTGCAGCCACAACTGCCGTTCCTCGGCGCCCTTGGGCATGGCGAAATCGTTGAACACGTCCTTGTTGTAGACGATGCAGTTCTGGAAAATTTCGACAAACGCCGCGCCGCGGTGGGCATAGGCGGCTTTGAGTACGCCGCCCAGTTCCTTCGATACGTCAAACCCGCGCGCAATGAACCGCGCGCCTGCGCCCAGTGCAAAGGCACACGGGCTGGCCGGACGATCGACTGAGCCCAGCGGCGTCGTCGGGCTGGTGGTCCCCTGACGGCTGGTCGGCGAGTACTGGCCTTTGGTCAGCCCATAGA
>JANMHL010000019.1:0-3517 GCA_031375125.1 Novosphingobium sp.
CAATCGTGAGATCACCGATCCGATAGTTGCTCCGGGGATTTTTCGCCACCGAGTCGGCGAACTGCAACAACAAGCGTTGAATGTCCTCCAGCGAACTGACATAACCATCGACATATTTCACGCCGCCAGCGGCGCGGATGCTTAGACCCGCGCACTTGAAGCCGGACAGATCAAGTTCGGCCACCGGCTCAGGGGCCGGCAACAGCATCGGTTCGGTGCCGAGCAGCGCGCAGATCGCGTTATAGACTGCGACCGGTTCGGGCAAACGGCCCGCGCCAAATTCACCGCAGGCCATCGGGCCTTCATCCGGCATCAGCACATGGACGCCGCGCTCGCTTAGCGCCGCAACATTGGCCTGCGTGGCAGCATGCTCCCACATCCGCACGTTCATCGCAGGCACTGCCATCACCGGCTTGTCAGTGGCCAGCAGCAGCGTGGTCGCCATGTCATCGGCGATCCCGTGGGCCATCTTGGCCAGCAGATCAGCCGTGGCCGGGCAGACGACGATCAGATCAGCGCTGCGCGAAAGCTGGATGTGGCCCATCTCAACTTCACCCATCAGATCCCACAGCGTGGTGTGGACCGGATTCTCGCTGAGCGCGGCCAGCGTCATCGCGGTGATGAATTTTGCCCCGCCCTCGGTCAGCACGCAGGTTACATCGCCGCCGCCCTTGCGGATCAGGCGGACAAGTTCACAGGCCTTATAGGCAGCAATACCGCCGCCCACGACCAGCAGGATCCGTGGAGCTGTCATTTCAACGCGCTTGTGCAACGCCATTCCCTCATGCGCAACAGGCTTTGCGATTGGCCGCTAATGCGCCACAGTGGGTTAATTCCGACTAATAGGGGTGGTTAACGATGGTGCGCTTCGTCCTTACCGCAGTGATTTTTCTGCTCGGCCTGTTCGACCTGTTCATGGGGCTGAACTTTCTGTTCAACCCGGATGCGACCGCCGCGGGCCTTGGCCTCGCAGGGCTGGGCAATCAGGGAACATCGACCCTGCGCGCCGATTTTACCGCCTTTTTCGGCGTGATCGCGGTTTGCATGATGCTGGGCGCCTGGCGCCGCAACGGCGATCTGCTGCTGGTCCCGGCCGCGCTGATGGGCACTGCTGTGGTGGTGCGCGGGATCAGCGTGATGCTGGACGGGCCCTATCCCGGCTGGCCGCTGCCGATGGTGGTTGAAGCGGTCCACGTGATCGTGCTGATCGCGGCCTGGCGGGTACTGCCACACCACAAGATTGAAGAACTTACCGCTTAGCCAGTTGCGCAGCGCGAAGCAGCGATCCAGCAGCCATCGGCACGAACGCCAACCCGATGAACATCGCCGGGGCAATCACCGCGCCCCAGTAAAAATTGTCGGGCCGCCCGGCGATCATGAAGGCCAGGCCGTAGCCGAGGTACAGCAACGTCGCGAAGGCACCGGCTGGGCTTTTCCATCCGGCCCAGCCCAGTACCATCAGCACCACCAGCGGCCCGGCAATAAAATGCGGCAACTGGCGCAGGTTGCTGGATAGCACCACGTTAGACAGCCAGCCGGACAGTCCGCGCAGTTCCAGCCACGCCGGGCCCATCACGTCGCTGGGCAAAACGTGTTGCGCGACCTGCCCCAAATGCCACGCCAAGTAGGCAAAAAACGCCAGCACCAGCCCGCTCCACGCCGCGCCCTCTTTCCAGTCGCGCCGCCAGAACGCCATGGCCGCCATCAGCAGCACAAACGGCAGCGCGTGTTCGCGGATCGCCAGCGCCAGAGCGGCCACCAGCACGGCCCCCAGCCATTTTTTGCCCGGCCGGTGCAGGCCCATCGCCAGCGCCAGCAGCATCCCGGCCCACAGCTCGTGCAGCACAAAGTAATAGCGGTTGACGCCAAGCGACGCCCCCAGACACAGGAATGCGATGGCAAACCGCCGCTCACGCCCGTCCATTCCTTCGTCGCCAAGCCGCCGCCACCAGGCCGCCACTGTTCCCACCAACAGCGTGATCGCAGCGATCAGCAGGCCGGGCACCACCACTTCGGCGCCCCGGCCAGTATCGCCCAGCATGACCGCCAGATAGGCCAGCGTCGGCAGCCGCACCGCGACGCCGGGGCGCAGCGGGTAGTGCGCCTTGCGGTGTTCTTCCGCAGCCACAACGTAGTAATTTTCGCCCCGACCGATCCGTTCGATCACCCGGTCATAAAGCGCCAGATCATCGTCGCGCGGGCGCTCTGCCGCTTTGTTGACTCTGCCCGCGACCACATCGCTGAACCCGGAAATTTCGGTTTCTTGCTTGCCCGCCTTGATCGGCACCAAGGCCGCCGCGATCAGGATCAGCGCCACGGCCAGCAGCAGCAACCGCGCCGGAAACCGCGCCCACTCGGCAAATCGGTCCCCGGAAAATCCCTGGCTCTGATCCATGCGGCCCCCCTGTTGGCTGTCGCAGCCTTTTGCAAGAGCGGGCGAATCCGCGCAAGCCATCACTAAAGGACAGGGCTATGCGCGTTAGCTTGCGATTCAGTCACCGCGCCCTACATATGTGATCGAAAGGACTTTGCGCGCATGAACAACAACGAGGAACAGCCCACCGGTTCGCCGTGGATGAAGAACCTGATGATCTGGGGCGGGGTATTCCTGGCCTTGCTGGTGATGGTTACGCTGTTCGACAGCCGGGGCGCGGTTCCCGGTGAAGCCGTTGGCTATTCAGAATTCCGCACGCAAGTGTCCGAAGGCAAGGTCAAATCGGTCCAGGTGGCCGAAACCAAGATCATTGGCGTCTTCAAGGATGGCGACAAGCCGTTCACCACCGTGCCGATCCCGAACGATACCTCGCTGCCGGCGCTGCTGCAGGAAAACGGGGTGCAGTTCACCGGCAAGCCGCAGGAAGAAACCAACTTGCTGGTCGCGATTCTGGTTCAGACCCTGCCGTTCCTGCTGTTGATCGGGCTGATGGTGTTCGCCATGCGCCAGTTCCAAAAGGGCGGCGGCGCAGGCGGGGCGATGGGCTTTGGCAAGAGCAAGGCCAAGATGCTGACCGAAAAGCAGGGCCGCGTCACTTTCCAGGACGTTGCCGGGATCGATGAAGCGCGCGAAGAGCTGGAAGAAATTGTCGAGTTCCTGAAAGACCCGCACCGCTTTTCCAAGCTGGGCGGACAGATCCCCAAGGGCGCGCTGCTGGTTGGCCCGCCCGGCACCGGCAAGACGCTGCTGGCGCGCGCAATCGCGGGCGAAGCTGGCGTGCCGTTCTTCACCATTTCGGGTTCGGACTTTGTCGAAATGTTCGTCGGCGTCGGTGCCAGCCGGGTCCGCGATATGTTTGACCAAGCCAAAAAGAACGCGCCGTGCATCGTCTTTATCGACGAAATCGACGCGGTTGGCCGCCATCGTGGGTCGGGGCTGGGTAACAGCAACGACGAACGCGAACAGACGCTCAACCAGCTGCTGGTCGAAATGGACGGGTTCGAAGCCAACGAAGGCATCATCATCATCGCCGCCACCAACCGCCCCGACGTGCTCGATCCGGCGCTGCTGCGGCCGGGCCGG
>JANMHL010000043.1:0-2176 GCA_031375125.1 Novosphingobium sp.
GTTAAAGTGCGGCGGCGAACCAGTTGACGCTGCGCCCAGTTTGAAATATTATGTCTCAACCTTAAAATTTGCTTCCACGCTTTGGCGGAAGCATCCGACGCGGGAGAGCGCAGTTATGGCCATACGGCCGTCCAATGCGGACCAGCAGCGCGGCAACCTGCCGCCGCTTGAGCTGCACGTTCCCGAACCGCCGTTTCGGCCCGGTGACCCGGTTGATTATTCGTTCCTCGATATCCCTGAAGCGGGCCTGCTGCCGCGCCCGGATGAAGCCTGCCCAACCGAAGAAACGCATCCGCTGTGCCATGGTTTGATCCGGGTGTTGGATGACAATCATCAGGCGGTCGGCGCGTGGGATCCGGGGCTCGATCCCGAAACTTTGCGGCGGATGCTGCGGACGATGGCGCTGACCCGCGCGTTCGATGATCGGATGTACCGCGGCCAGCGGCAGGGTAAGACCAGCTTTTACATGAAATGCACTGGGGAAGAGGCGACCAGCGTGGCCTCGGCCTTCGCGCTGGCTGATGATGACATGGTGTTCCCCAGTTACCGCCAGCAGGGTATCCTGATCGCGCGCGGCTATCCGCTGACCGAGATGGTCAACCAGATCTATTCCAACCGGGCAGACAAGCTGAAAGGCCGCCAGCTGCCGATCATGTATTCCAGCCGCGAACACAGCTTTTTCACGATCAGCGGCAATCTGGCGACGCAGTATCCGCAGGCCGCCGGGTGGGCGATGGCCAGCGCCATTAAAGGCGACACCCGGATCGCCGCCAGCTGGATCGGTGAAGGTTCCAGTGCAGAGGGCGACGCCCATGCCGCTTTCACCTTTGCCACGGTGTTCAACGCGCCGGTGGTGTTCAACATCGTCAACAACCAGTGGGCAATCAGCAGCTTTTCGGGCTTTGCCGGGGGCGAGCGGGCAACCTTTGCGGCGCGGGCGATTGGTTATGGGATTGCCGGCCTGCGGGTCGATGGCAACGATGCGCTGGCGGTCTATGCCGCGATGCGCTGGGCCGCCAACCGCGCGCGGGCAGGGCAGGGACCAACCTTGATCGAACATTTCACCTACCGCGCCGAAGGGCACTCTACCTCGGACGATCCCGGTCAGTACCGCTCTGCCCATGAGCGGGAGGAATGGCCGCTGGGCGATCCGATCACCCGTCTGCAACGCCACCTGATCGCACTGGGCGAATGGTCGCTAGAACAGCACGCCGCGATGGATGCCGAGCAAATCGAACAGGTGAAAGCCGCCACCAAGGAAGCTGAAAAGAACGGCGTTCTGGGCCACGGGCTGCACCACCCGTTCCACACCATGTTTGAGGATGTTTACGAGGAATTGCCCTGGCACCTCGAAGAACAGGCCCAGCAAGCGATGCAGGAACGCCGAACCAAATGGCCGGAGTGGAAAGAGACATGAGCGACACCGCTCCATCGCGCCGTCTCAACATGATCGAGGCGATCAACGAAGCGCTGCAGGTGATGCTTGAGCGTGATCCGAACGTGGTCGTGTTTGGTGAGGACATCGGCTTTTTCGGCGGAGTGTTCCGCGCCACCGCCGGATTGCAGAAACGGTTCGGCAAGAACCGGGTGTTCGATACCCCGATCAACGAATGCGGGATCATTGGCGCCGCTGTCGGGATGGGAGCATACGGCTTGCGCCCGGTGCCGGAAATCCAGTTCGCTGACTATATCTATCCGGGGCTCGATCAGTTGGTTTCCGAGGCGGCGCGGCTGCGTTATCGCTCGGCCGGGGAATTTATCGCGCCTATTACCGTTCGTTCGCCGTTTGGCGGGGGGATCTTTGGCGGGCAGACTCACAGCCAAAGCCCGGAGGCGCTGTTCACTCATGTGGCGGGGCTGAAAACCGTGATCCCGGCGACCCCATACGATGCCAAGGGGCTGCTGATTGCGGCGATTGAAGACAACGATCCAGTGATCTTCTTTGAACCCAAGCGGATCTACAACGGCCCGTTCGGCGGAAACTATGATCGCCCGGTAGAACCGTGGGCGCGGCACCCCGATGCCGAGGTGCCCGAAGGCTATTACAAGATCCCACTGGGCAAGGCCCGGATCGTGCGCGAAGGCGAGGCGCTGACCGTGCTGGCCTATGGCACGATGATCCACGTGGCCGAGGCGGTACTGGCGGAGAAGGGCGTCGATGCCGAAATTATCGACC
>JANMHL010000066.1:0-7222 GCA_031375125.1 Novosphingobium sp.
TGAACACCACCGCGCCGCCGGTTGGCACGGCTGCAGGCACCGCTTGGCTGGCTGTTGCCGCTGGCGTTTCATCAGGCAGGCTGGAGGCCAGCTCGCCGGCCGGCATGAACATTGACCGGGCCAGATAGAGACCCCCGATCAGGACCAACAACACACCGGCCGCAGCGATCCAGGCCAGCCGCGCGCTGGGCACGCGGGCCGGATCGCCCGGCTCAAACGTCTGAATCTGGCGGCGCGGCTCAGCCGATTCCTGCGCCGTCAGTTCGGCCCGCACAGCGATCGCCACTTCTTCGGAATCAAGCCCGAGCTCTTTGGCATAGGACCGCGAAAAACCGACCGCATAAGTACGCCCGGGCAAGGCCGCGAAATCGCCCGCTTCAATCGCCGCCAGATGGCGTTCGGGAATTCGCGTCTCCGCCGCAAGCTGGGCAAGGGTCTGCCCGCTTGCCTCACGTGCGCGCATCAAACGCGCGCCAACCCCTTCGAGAGGCAACTCGGCCTCTTGCATATCCGTCTCTTCCATATCGACCCCGACAAAAATCTTATGTTTTTCAGTCGGGCCGGACCATCCGCTTTTGAGCGGTAGAGTCAACGCCAAATCAGCGCGTTCGGCCAGCGTGAAGCGCCCAATAGGGCAGGAATTGTGACAGGGTGGTGAAAGCGCGCCAGAGCGCCCCCTAATCCGCCTCGATTCCGCGTTCCGCTGCCCATGCTGCCACAGCTTCGCGCAAGCTGGGCGGGGGCGAAGCGAGCCAGCCGTTCATCGCTGAAGTAATCTCTGCCAGATCAACCTTGCGGACCAGTTCCTTGATCGGGCCAACCGCAGCAGGGGTGATCGACAGGCGGCGAATTCCGATGCCGAGCAGCGCCAGCGCTTCAAGCCGCCGCCCGCCCATCTCGCCGCAGACGGTGACATCGACCGTGTGGCCGATCAGCGAAGCCTGGACCCGTTTGAGGAACCGCATGATCGCCACCGACAGCCAGTCGTACCGTTCCGCCAGTTTCGGGTTGGAGCGATCGGCGGCGTAGAGGAATTGCGTCAGATCGTTGGTCCCGATCGACAGGAACGACAGCCGCGGCGCCAGTTGATCGAGCACTTCGGCCAAAGCCGGAACCTCGAGCATCGCGCCATAGCGGATCGCATCGGGCAGCAGTTTTTTCTGGCCTTTGAGGTATTTGAGCTGGCTATCGAACACCGCCTTGGCCGCATCAAATTCCCACGGCTCAGAAACCATCGGGAACATCACGTTGAGCGTGCGGCCACCCGCCGCCTCCAGCAGCGCGCGGGCCTGGACCTTCATC
The DNA here is from genome assembly GCA_031375125.1 of Novosphingobium sp. Taxonomy (GTDB): domain Bacteria; phylum Pseudomonadota; class Alphaproteobacteria; order Sphingomonadales; family Sphingomonadaceae; genus Novosphingobium. The sequence continues at coordinate 1,303 of JANMHL010000066.1, forward strand.
AGCCCTTCGCGTTCCAGCGCGACGCGCAACGCGCGCCAGCCCATCGCCGGGTTCTCCTCATGCTCGCCATCGTTGTGGCGCAGATAGGGCAGCACTTTATCGCCGCCGATATCGACCGTGCGGAACACGACCGGCTTGTCCCCGGCGGTGTCGAGCACGTCGCGGTAGAGCCGGGTCTGGCGTTCGCGTGCGGGCAACGTGGCTGAAACCAGGAACTGAAACTCGGTCCGGAACAGCCCGACGCCGTCAGCCCCGGCCAGCGCCAGATTGGGCATATCATCGCGCAGCCCGGCGTTCATCATCACCGTGATCCGGGTGCCATCGCGGGTGAACGGCTCCACTTCGCGCAGCGCCGCATAGGCCGCTGCGCGCTCCTTGCTTTTGACAAAGCGCGCGTCGAACGCATCGGCCATCACTTCGATCGGGCGGACGATGGCCTCGCCCCGGTCGGCATCCAGCAGCAACGGATCGCCCTCACGGATCACCCCGCGCAGCCCCCGGACCCGGCCCAACACCGGCACGCCCATCGCCCGCGCCACGATCACCACGTGCGCGGTCAGCGAGCCTTCCTCCAGGATCACGCCCTTCAGCCGCCGCTTGTCATATTCAAGCAGTTCCGCCGGGCCAAGGTTGCGCGCGATCAGGATCGTGTCGCTGCGCAGGCCCTGACTGGCGGCGGTGCCCATCTGACCCGAAACGATCCGCAGCAGCCGGTTGGCGAGGTCTTCCAGATCGTGCATCCGGTCGGCCAGCAAGGGATCGTCGATCTGCCGCAACCGCATCCGGGTGCGCTGCTGGACCCGCTCAATCGCCGCCTCGGCAGTCAGGCCGCTGTCAATCGCCTCGATAATCCGGCGGCTCCAGCCTTCGTCATAGGCGAACATCTTGTAAGTCTCGAGCACCTCGTCATGCTCACCGCCCACGCCGAATTCGGCCTGGCTGGCCATCTTGTCGATCTGCTCGCGCATTTTGTCGAAAGCGAGGTAAACCCGGCTGAGCTCGGCATCGCGGTCTTCGGCCATGACGTGTTCAATGGTGATCCGCGGTTGGTGATAGACCGCGTTCCCGGTTGCCAGCCCCTTGACCAGCGCCAGCCCCGACAGCCGCACCGGCCCGGTTTGCTGCGGACTGAGCGCGGTCTGCTCATCATCGACCAGACCTGCGTTTGAAATCAGTTCGGACAGGACCATTGCCACCGTCTGCAGCGCCTCAATCTCAACCTCTTCATAGCGGCGCGGATCAGCGTGCTGGACGCACAGCACCCCCACCGCCCGTTCGCGCCGGACAATCGGCACCCCGGCAAACGAGTGGAACTTTTCCTCACCGGTTTCGGGCCGGTACGAAAAGTCCGGGTGCGCGGTTGCTTCGGCCAGATTGAGCGTTTCGATATTGTCGGCAATCGTGCCGACCAGCCCTTCGCCAATCCCCATCCGGGTGACGTGGACCGCCTCTTGCGCCAGCCCTTTGGTGGCGAACAATTCCAGCATCCCTTCGCGCAGCAGGTAGATCGAGCAAACCTCGCTATCGAGCCCCTCGCCGATCACTTCGACCACGGTGTTCAATTTGGCCTGCACGTGGCTGCGCGAGGCCATGATATTGTGGAGGCCGGTCAGGATGGTGCGGGCAGCTGCGACAGCATTGGTTACGGTCATACCCAGAGCCTAACCGATAGCTGCGGCAATGGGAACGCGCGAGAACGCACCGCAAACGAATTTGTTCTGGGAGCGAGCTGGCCTGGTCCGGTCGGGCGGGTGCCCGACCGAACCGATAGGTCAGCTAACTATGCGCCAGCACCTCCTTGATCCGCAGCTTGCGCTTTTTGAGCGACTGGACGATCGACAAGTCAGGCGCCGGGCGGGTCAGTTCTTCGGCAATCTGGCGTTCCAGACCGGCGTGCTTGAACTGCAAGGCGCTGACATGTGATTGTTCCATAGGGGATTCTCCTTATGTTAGCCCCCCCGGGCTGCGGGTCCCACTGGATCCCGACTCGAAATCCAGCGGGCACTGCGATTGTCATCGAAGCATATTAAGGTTAGCTTGCGAAGCACCTTGTTGGGGCCCTGCGACAAGGCGACGGCGGCCCGCGACAAAACGGAAGTTTGGAGAATCAGCGCGTGAACGAAGAAGAGCTCCGCAAGCGGCTGGAACTGCTGCGGACCGAACACCGCGATCTGGATGCCGCGATCGATGCGCTGACCGGCGCCGGTTCCACCGACCAACTCCAGATTGCCCGCCTGAAAAAGCGCAAACTGAAGCTGCGCGACCAGATCGCGATGGTCGCCGATTATCTGATCCCAGATATTATTGCGTAATTGGTTCGGTGCGCCGATCGCCTCCGTGAGGCGGAAAAAATGCCCCCAATCGGGACAGTCCCGAAATGGTGTGGCAAACTATCCCTACCCCCGTTGGCAAGGCCCGCCGCCCCCGCCTAACGGGGTGGCAGACATGAGCAGCCCGGCCAGCATCAATCCCCGGATTATCGAGGGACTCTATTGCGAAGCGCTCGTCCTTTCGGACGAAGTGCGCAGCGCCTTTGCCTTGTCCGGGCGGCTCGATCCCCCGGCGAACGAGGATGAAGCGCAGGTTGCGCTCAGCTGCGAGGCGCTGCGGACCACCACCCGGATGATGCACAGCGTCGCCTGGCTGCTCAACCACCGGGCCTATTTCGCCGGCGACCTCAGCGAGTTCCAGCTGCGCCGCCACGGCCGACTGGGCGATTTCCCCGAGGCCGAGCAGCACCGCCTGGCGCTGATCGACCGCCCAACCCGCGAATTGATCCAGGCCACCGAACGCTTCCACGCCCGCCTTAAACGGCTCGACAACGGCTGGCGCGAACGCGACACTGCCGCGCCCAGCGCGATTACGGCGCTGCGCGAACGGCTGGGGGAACGGGTCCGGGGATAAGGCGCGATGGCGGGCCGGGCAAATGCAGTTCTATGCCGCATCCCGCCTAGACGGATGCCGCCACTGCGCTACCATGAGGACCGATGATCCCGCCTAACGATCCGCTCGCCGGTCTGCTCCGCCCGCGTTTGCCGTTGGACCCGGCACTGCGGGCGCGGCGGATCAAAACGTTTGTCAGTGAAGGCCGGATCGAGGTCAACAACAGCAGTGTCGGCTTTGTTGTCATGCTGTTTGCCTATCTTGGCATCGCCTATCTAGCGGAAGACAGCGCTGACCACGATCTGCTGGTCGCGTGGAAGTACTTTGCGCTGCTGGTGGCCGCATTCTGGTCGGGTTCAATTGCCGAATTCGTGATCCGCAAACCTGACGACGCGCGGATCTGGCAGCACTGGGTTCCGCGCGCGCGGTTGATCATGGCGGCCTGCGACATTTGCGTGGCAGCCAGCGTGTGGGTGCTGTTGCCGACGATGAGCGACGGCGACTTCTATCTCGCGCTCGGCATCTATATCCTGTTCATTCTGTTTCAGGCCGTGGCAAGCACGACGGCGACCGAAATTCTGGGCTTCGCCCTCGTTTCGGTGTTTGGCTCGCTGATTACCTATTGCCTGCTGCGGATGCCCGATCGGGGCGCCGAGATGGCGGCGGTATTGGTCTTTTTCGCCATCGTCATCTATGCCGTGCGGCGGTTCCTGCGCAAAGCGATTGTTGATGCGCTCGACCAGCGGTTCAGAGCCGAAGAGTCCGAAGCCGCGCTCGAAACGGCATTGGCCACGGTTGCGGCAGAGCGCGATTCCAAAGTCCGGTTCATCGCTTCGGCCTCGCACGATCTCCAGCAACCGATCCAGGCGGCCTGGATGTTTGCCGAAGGTTTGGCCGGTGCTGACGATGCCGCTAACGCGCGCGCCGCCACCGGAATGCGCGCGGCCTTTGCATCGGTTCAGGCCTTGCTCGAATCCATGCTGGATCACCTCCGGCTCGATGCCGGTGTCGTCACCGCCCGCCGCGAGCGCGTGGCCGCCGGACAGCTGTTTGCCGAGATTGTCGCCGAGCAAGGCGGCGCTGCGCAAGCCGCCGGTTTCGATCTGCGGAGCATCGCCTCGTCGCTCACGCTCGAAACCGATCACGCTTTGCTCAAGCGCGCCCTGACCAACCTGGTCGTCAACGCGATCCGGCATTCGGGGGGCCGCCGGATCCGGCTGGGCGTGCGCCAACAGGCGGGCCAGATCACCTTCTGGGTGGTCGACGATGGCCGCGGCGTAGCGCAAGCCGACCGGCTCAAAATCTTCGAAGAATTCGTGCAAGGCACCGATCACGGCGGCTCCTCGCGCGGCGGTTTCGGCCTGGGATTGCCCGCCGTGCGCCAAATCGCGCAGCTGCTGGGCGGGTCCGCGCAATACGACGCACGCTGGCAAAACGGCGCCGCCTTCGCGATCACAGTGCCGCGCTGAGCCCAAGCGAGGTTAGTGTGACAAGGTTACGGTGACACTGGCTTTGCCCCGAAACGCCGCACCGCTGTTCGCCTGCGCTCAGCATCCGCCTAAAACTGCGAGGTTGTCGCAAAGCCATGTCCCTCGCGCCAAAAGCGCACCGACTTTCCTACACCAGCGCGATCTGGCATTGTCGCAGGATCAGGCCATTGACCCGTCCAAAAAACCTGACGTTGCGGTAATTTCCATTTAATACAATGCGTTAAGCAGAGACCCAGGCCAATCTCAACCGCCTTTTCCCCGCTTTAACCGGCCCGTAGCCCCCGTTTGGCAACGTGGTGCCGGTTCTGAACGGTTTTGTGCAGGGTTTGCGCATCATCCCGGCAAAGCTGCGGCATTGCGGTGAACTCCCCCTCGACTCTCGCCCCTGCCCCCCCCATATCCACCGCTATGGAAGCCCCGCCCAAACCTTGGCCGACCGGCCTGTCTGAACAGTGCGAGCCGCTGGTCCGGCGGGTGTTGGCGCCCAATGCTTCGCCCTATACCTTCACCGGAACCCAGACCTATATCGTCGGCGCCGGGGCCGAAGTGGCGGTGATTGATCCGGGGCCAGCCGATTTCGGTGCGGGCGGAGAGCCTTCGCCATTCAAGGGTGCCGATACCAACGGCGCCGGGCATGTCGATGCCATTCTAGCTGCGGTCGGTTCGGCCAAGATCACCGCGATCCTTTGCACCCATACGCACCGCGATCACTCGCCCGCCGCCGCGCCATTGAAGGCCGCTACCGGGGCACCGATCATCGGCTGCGCGCCCTTGGTATTGGCCGATGATGGCCCGCGCGCCGACAGCGCCTTTGACCACAGCTATGCCCCCGACCGGGTGCTGGCCGATGGTGAGCAGATCAGCGGGCCGGACTGGACCATCGAGGCCGTCGCCACCCCCGGCCACACCAGCAACCACCTATGCTATGCCGTGCTGGAAAGCGGCGCGCTGTTCACCGGGGACCACGTGATGGCCTGGTCGACCAGCGTGGTCAGCCCGCCCGACGGTGATATGGCGGCCTATATGGCGAGCCTGCAAAAACTGTACGAGCGCGAAGACAAGGTGCTCTACCCGGCCCACGGCCCAGCGATCACCAAACCGCGCCAATTGGTCCGCGGAATGCTCGGCCATCGCCGCAGCCGCGAGGCGCAGATCGTGCGGCTGCTGGAAACCGGCCCGCAGGCGATCCCGCAATTCGTCGCGGCAATGTACAAAGGGCTCGACCCGCGGCTGACCGGGGCGGCCGGACGTTCGGTGCTGGCGCACCTCTATGACCTGCGCAACCGGGGCATGGCAGTCGAGGATGGCGAGATATGGCGGCTGACAGCCTGACCCGCAGCGGCACTGCCCAGCTGCCCTGGCTGATTACCAGCAGCGCGCTGGCGCTGGCGGGTTGGCTCGGGTGGCAAGTCTGGGGCCCGCAGGATCACGGCGATCCGATTGCGACCAGCCTGACCGCTTTTGAAAAGGCCAACCGGCTGACAGTGTTCTCCGCCCAGCTGGCCCCGGTGGTCAGCGCCGAGGATGAGCGCGCTTACGGCCTGCTG
>JANMHL010000193.1:0-11685 GCA_031375125.1 Novosphingobium sp.
CCAAACCCGGCTGAGTCGCCGCGATCCACCACCGCTGAACCGGAGAAGATCATATGCCGATCATCCTCCAGCAGCGCCGGGGGGCGTTCCTCCCACGCGGCCAGATTGGGGCTGACGGCATAGCCCCAGCTCATATGGCCCCAGTCTTCGCCGTGGGGGTTGTACTGATAGAACAGGTGCCACAGCCCGCCGTGATGGACCAGGCCGTTGGGATCGCTCAGCCAGTTCGCGGCTGGCGCGTAGTGATAGGTCGGGCGCATCGCTGGCTCACTCGGCGAGGGTTACGCACTCACCGGCGAAGGCGAGGGTGAAAACTGGTGCCGGGGTGCCGCCAAACTGGCCGCGCAGCAATTCCGGGTGGCTCTCAAAGCTGCGGCCCTGCATTCCCCAATGGTCGATGAAGCTCCAGACCTGTCTTTCACCAGTGACCCACCACGAATAGCCCTGGGTCGGCTCGCCGGCCGGATTGGCGGCGACCAGTCCATCGCCGTTGACCGGACGCCATGGCCCGCGCAGGTTATCGGCGACCATAGCGTAAAGCCCGTTGGGGCCGTTTGGGGTGCCTGGCTTGAAGGTCCGGCGCTGGGTCGACCAGAACAGGTAATAGCGGCCGCCGCGCACCACGATGTGGGGGCGTTCCAGCTCGTTATTGACACCAATCGCTTCGATCAGCGGAGTTTCGAGCTGCCACACTCCGGCATCATCCAGCGTCGCTAGGCCAATCACGCCGTTGTAATCGTCATCGTCCCAGCCTGCGCTGGCGGTGAACAGCAGGTGGCGCTGACCGGTGGCGGGATCGCGGAACCAGGCAGGATCGCGAAACGCCTTGATTAGGCCGGGTTTCCCTTCGCCTTCATTTGCGATCAGATAGCGCGCGCCATCGGCGCGGACCACCTCATCCGGGCTGCTCCAATCGCGCAATTCTCCTGCGGCCAGCTTTGCTGAAGCCGCAAACAACCGCTGTTCAAACGAAGGCGCTTCGCCGCGCCGTCCGGCAGCGGTGAAGAACAGCGTGACACTGATCCCATCGTCATGCAGCACTGCCGATCCGGCCCATTCGCGGGTGCCTGGGCTGGCCGCTTCGGACAGGACATCGCCGTGATCGCGCCAACCATTGGTGCCGAGCGAAGCTAACCGGATCCGCGCGGCATTGTGGCGCTGGCCCGGATCGGGAAAGCACGGCGCGCTGAGAAAAAACCAGTATTGGCGGCCAGCGATAGTCGCGGTGCGGCCGTCTTCGTGGGCCAGTGGCCAGCTGTCCCACAGGTCAAGCCCGGGCAGGATCGGCTGGGCATCGGCGGCGCCAATCAGCGGCAGCTCGGCACCGCCGTCGAGCGCGACAGGCCGCCAGCTTGAGATGGCGGTTGCCGGGTGATCTGGATTGAGACTGGATAATTTCATGGCATAGCTGCGGCGGTAGGTCCGCCTGTTCCTTCAATCATGATGTGGGGTGGGACAGTGCCCTGTTTGGTGAAATCGGTTTCGAGTGCGGCGATGAAGCTGGGCAGGGCGCTGCGTTCCAGCACCGCAACCACTGCGCCTCCAAATCCGCCGCCGGTCATCCGGGCGCCGCCGCTGGGGCCAGTCGCGGCATTGGCCAGATCGACCAGCCGGTCGACCGCAGGCACGCTGACTTCAAACTGATCGCGCAATGAGGCGTGACTGGCGCGGAGCAGATCGCCCAGAGCGGCAAGATCCTGCGCCTCGATCGCGCTGACTGCAGCGCTGGTTCGGGCGATTTCGCTGACCACGTGGGTAGCCCGCGCGGCGATCACCGGATCTAGCCCAGCACCCGCGATCATCGCCAGGCTGGCATCGCGCAGACTGGATACCCCGAGTGCCGCAGCGGCTGCCTCACAATCGCGCCGCCGGGCGTTGTAATGTCCGTCGACCAGCCCGCGCGTGACCCCCGATTGGATAATCGCGACCGCCCAGCCCGATGGCAGTGCTACTTGCCGGACCGCCAGATCGCGGCAATCGAGCAGCAAGGCGTGGCCCGGCTCGCCAGCGGCAACCGCCATCTGGTCCATGATCCCGCAGTGGACCCCGGCCCAGCGATGCTCAGTCATTTGCGCCGCCGTGGCGAGGATGGACGGTGACAGCGGCGTTTCTGGCGCCGCGCCGATTGCCTGGCCAAGCGCAATGCACAGCGACGCCGAAGAAGACAGGCCTGCCCCGCGCGGATTGGATCCAGCCAAGGCCAGCCGAAGTCCGCGCGGGTCAGCCCCGCGCTGCGCCATCTCACTGGCCATCCCGCGCAAGTATGAGCGCCAGTCGGCTGGCTGGTGCGGCGCCAGACCGTCGAGCGAAAACCGGTCGCGCGCGTCGGCGAAGTCGAGCGCAACTGCCTCAACCTCGGTGCTGGCAGACCGGCCCCAGGCCACCGCTGTCCCGGTTGAAATCGGCATCGGCAGGACCAGCCCGTCGTTGTAATCAACGTGCTCGCCGATCAGGTTGACCCGGCCTGGCGCAAACGCCACGCCGACCGGATCGCAGCCATAGGCGGCGATGAAGCCGCGCCGCGCGCGGTCTTGCGGGCTCATGCGCCGATCTCCACCGCGCGCAGCCGCTCGGCGGCGCTTTCCGGGGTGATGTCGCGCTGGGTTTCGGCCAGCAGTTCAAACCCGACCATATGTTTGCGGACCGAGGCCGAGCGGAGCAGCGGCGGCAGGAAGTGCGCGTGCAGTCGCCAGTGCGCGGTATCGTCGCCCAGTTCGTGCGGCGCGCCGTGCCAGCCCATCGAATAGGGGAAATCGCAGCCGAACAGCCCGTCATAGCGGCGCAGCAGGCGCGACAGGATCGCGGCCATCGCTGACCGAGCCGGCGTGGACAGATCCTCCAGCCGCGCCACCGGATCGCGTGCGATCAGCAGCGTTTCAAACGGCCATGCGGCCCAATGCGGCACCACTGCCAGCCAATGATCGTTGGCTTCGACCACGCGCTCAGCGGCGGCTAGTTCAGCGTCGGTAACCGCATCCAGCAGCACTGTGCCCTTTTCACTCAGCCATTCGCGCTGGCGGGCATCTTCGCGCGCGGGCAATTCGGGCACGAAATCGCTGGCCCAGACCTGACCGTGCGGGTGCGGGCTGGATGCGCCCATCATCGCGCCCTTGTTCTCAAACAACTGGACATGGGCCCAGCGCGCGCCAAGTTCGGCCGACAGATCGCACCAGGTCTCGATGACGCGCAGGATCGCGGGCAGCGGCAGCCGGGCGAGGGTGGCGCTGTGATCGGGGGCAAAGCAGATCACCCGCGCTTCGCCGGTGGCAGGTTGTGTTTCGAACAGGCTTTGCCCGTCAGCGGTTCCGCCTTCGTCGAGCAAGGCCGCAAAATCGTTCTGGAATACGAACGTCCCGGCATAATCCGGGTTCGCCTCGCCCGTGACCCGAACATTGCCGGGGCACAGGTAGCAAGCCGGATCGTGGGCCGGGGCGGGCGGCGCGGGCGGCGGTGCGGCTTCACCCTGCCACGGCCGTTTGGCCCGGTGCGGAGAGACCAGCAGCCATTCCCCGGTCAGCAGGTTGCGGCGGCGGTGCGGCAGGTCGTTCAGGCTCATCCCGCGGCCTTTCCATGGAAAATCGCCACGCTTTCAGCTTTGAGCGGGGGCAGCGGCAATCCGGCGCTGGCCAGCCACGATCCACTCCAGCTGCTGGGTAGATCAAACAGCACTGGGCGGCGGGCAGCATGGGCGCGGCCGCCGCCGCCAATTCGCAACAATTCGACCTTGCAGGTCGCCGCATCGGCTAAAAACGGCAAGCGTAATGGCTGGGGGCGGCGGTTTTGCTGCGGCGGAGTCTGGATCGCGAACAGCAGGAATTCCTTCGGCGTTCCGACCGCTTGCCAGGCCAGCCCGTCAGAGCCTTCGCCCAGCCAGGTCGTGGAGCCGTGCAGCAGGTGCCGCCAGCTCTTTTGGAATTCGATCCAGTCAGCCAGTTCGGCCCGGTCGGCATCGGACAGGCGGCGCGGATCGAGTTCGACGCCGAAATGCCCCGGTAGCGCCACGGCGGCGCGAAAGCCCAGCGACTGGCTGCGCCCTGTGGCATGGGCCGGGCTGGCACCAATGTGCGCACCCATCAATTCGGGCGGTAGGAAGTTCAGGAACCCTCGCTGGATCGGAACCCGGCTGACCGCGTCGATATTGTCACTGGTCCAGAAGCGGTGGACATAGGGTGCCATCCCAGCATCCGATCGACCGCCGCCACCGGCGCAGCCTTCGATTTCGACCGCTGGATGTGCAGCGCGCAGCCGGGCCAGCAGTTCGTATATGCCCAGCACCTGTGCGCGGCCCCCAGCTGGGGCGAGATCGCGGTTGTGGTCCCATTTGAGATAAGCAATCGGCACTTCGCGCAGCAGTCGATCCAGTGCGCCGAACAGATAGTCGCGCACTTCAGGCCGGGCCAGATTGAGCACCAGTTGATTGCGAGCAGTCGGCTGATTGCGGCCGGGCAGGTGCAGCGCCCAATCAGGATGGGCGCGGTACAGGTCGCTGTCGGGATTGACCATTTCGGGCTCAACCCACAGCCCGAATTCCATCCCCAGTGCGTTCACCCGCGCCGCCAATGGGGCAAGGCCGTCGGGGTATTTGATCGGATCAGTGGTCCAATCGCCCAGTCCGGCATGGTCGTCGCCGCGGCCCTTGAACCAACCATCATCGAGGATGAAGCGTTCTACGCCGACCGCTGCGGCAGCTTCGGCCAAGGCACCGATCCGCGCTTCGTCGTGATCGAAGTAGCAGGCCTCCCATGAATTGAGATGGACCGGGCGCGGACGCATCGCGCCGCCGGGCCAATTGAGCAGGGCGCGCACCGCAGCATGATGCTGGGCCATCGTGCCATTGCGGCCCATAGTCGACAGGCCCAGGATTGCCGCTGGTGCCCCCAGCTGCTCGCCCGGTGCCAGCACCATTTCGCCCGGCTGGAACACGGCCCCGGCGCTCAGCACCCAAAACCCTTCGTCGTCGCGCTCCACCGCGATCCGGCTGTCACCCGACCAGGCCAGTTGCAGCGCGTGGACCAGTCCGCTGTGATAGCCCGCAGCTTGGTCCAGAACGACCACACCCGGCGGGCCGCCATGGCCTGAAATCCCGCGCCGCCCCTCGCGGACCCAGCGGTGCTGGGGCAGCGGCTCGGTCACTTCGGCCAGTTCGGCATTGTGCCGCCCGCGCCAGGAAATCAGCTGCGTGCTGGTATCAGGTAGCGGCACCATCGCACTGGCCAGCCAGTCGACCGTGACCGGCTCGGTGCCGCAGTTGACCAGTTCAGCGGTAAACTGAAACGCCCCGCCGGGCAGCAGTTCGATCCGTTGGTGCAGGCCGATCCCGGCGTGTTGATCGGTCAGTACGATCTGGATCGCCGCCGTATCGGTTGTGACTTGCGCCAGCGCAAACTGCGGCACCAATACCCGGCCGTCCCGCCGCAGCGCGACACATTCCGGTCCAAACCAGCCCAGCCCGGCGCTAGGTGCTGTATCAAACGGCAGATCATCGTCGAGCGAGAACGAAGCTGGGGTCCGCCCGTCGGCCAGCGGATGCAGCCCTGCCGGATCGACCCGCGCGCCCAGGTGCCGCCACAGTGGCGGGCCACCGGCGCGGCATTCCAGCACCAGACTGGCTTGATCGCTGTGCAGAGAGGCGAGGGTGGTTGGCATCAGGCTGGCAGAGCTTCCGCTTTGACCGGTTCACCGCCGACCTTGATCCGCAGCACTGCCACTGCTGCACACAGCATCAGCACCCCGCCAAAGGCCAGCGCATTGCGTGGATCGCCGCCCAGCACGGGTTCGTAGATAAAGGTCATCGTCGCGGCAAAGACCAGCATCGGCGCGCAGATCATCATGTTGAAAATGCCCATATAGACTCCGGTCCGTTCAGCCGGAATCGCCCCCGCCAGAATGATATAGGGATTGCCCATGATTGAACCCCAGCCAAGCCCCATGATCCCCATCATCAACCACATTGGCGGCGCGCTGTTCAGCATCGGCATCGTGATCATCGCGCAGCCGGTCAGCACCAGGCAGACGGCGTGGAGCCGCACTGCGCCAAACCGGGCCGCGAGCGGCGCCATCGAGAACGCGGCGACGAAAGCGATCGCGTTATAGAACGCCCCCATCGGCCCGGCGATCAGATCAGCCTCACGAAATTGGGCAGTCTTGCCATCCGATGTGCCGAACAGCGCCATCGAGATCGAGGGTACGCGATAGGCCCAGTAACAGCACATTGCGTACCACTGAAACAGGCTCATCCAGCCCATCGTCCGCATCGCCGATGGCATTTCGCGCATGGCATCGAAGATCTCGGTGAAGGTGGAACGGAACCCCTTGGGCAGGGCGGCAATCCGGGCGCGCTGGGCTTCTGACAATGGCAATTCGGGAACCCGCAGGATTGACCACAGGATCGTCGTGATCGACAGCGCCGCGCCGATGAAAAACGCCAGCCTGGTATAGTCCGGGATCACGCCCGGCGCCGCCACTTTGGATACCCCGAAAAAACTGACCAGCAGAAACGGGCTGGCATAGGCGAGGCATTGGGCCAGGCCGGTAAACCCGCTTTGTGAGAGGAACCCGAACCCGCGCTGATCTTCATTCAGTCGGTCATTCACATAGGCGCGGTACGGCTCCATCGTGACGTTGTTGCCGACGTCGAGCAGGAACAGGATCGAAAACGCCATCAGCAAGCTTTGCGAAAATGGCATCAGCAACAGCCCGGCGCTGCACATCAGCGCGCCGATCAGGAAATAAGGCGTGCGCCGCCCAAAGCGCGACAGCGTGCGGTCGCTCATCACACCGATCAGCGGCTGGATGATCAGACCGGTCAGCGGCCCGGCAATCCCCAGCCACGGAAAATCCTTTTCGTCGGCGCCAAGGTAGGCAAAAATCGGATTGGCCTGTTGCAACCCGAAACTGAATTGCAGGCCCAGAAAACCCAGGTTCATCTGCAGTATGCGCGGCACTGACAGGTGCGGTTTGGACTGGCCCATGGCATTCTCCCTTGGCATCTTGTGATGCCTATCTGCAATCCATGTCACATCCAGAGACAAAGGACAACAATCGATTGCAGTCCAGCGATGTGGGCACCATTTCCAGCTGGCGGCCCATGCTAAGCCATTGAAGCATATAAATAAATACCGCATAAATAGAGCGGCTTACACTTCCCGCTATCGCACTGGCGACACCGGCGGGCCTCAGCTCGCGTCTACCGGTTTGTCCAGCGTCTGGACGGGGGCACCGTGGGCCTTCATCCGTTCGTGCAGGAACCGTTTCAGCACCGGGTGCGGCTGGCTGGCATAGTCGCGCGGGGTTTGCCCCATGAACTCGTGGAAATCGCGAACGAACTGGGCCTGATCGTGATAGCTGGAATCCATCGCGCCGATCCATTTGAGCGAGGGGTCGAGCATGAATTGGGCCAGGCTGCGCATGAACCGCTGGCGGCGTAGTAACAGCTTGGGGGCAAAGCCGAAATGACGCAGGCATAACCGTTCGACCGTGCGCTGACTGGCGGCAACACGGGCGACCAAGTCCGTTACCATCACAACTTCGGGGTCAACCAGCGCGGCGTGGATCGCCAGTAAGCGCCGCTCATCGGGCAGCGGATGGGGCTTTAGCTGGCGGAAAAATGCGATGATCCGGGCCAGCTCGGCAGCCTCATCGGGTTGATTGCCAAACAGCGTTTCGGCCAAGGGCAGGAACCGCGCGAAAGCCGCGTTGGTGCGGCCATCACAAATCACGTTGGCCAGATCGCTGGCGGGCTGTCCGACTGCCTTTGCCCAGCCCAACGGCAACAGGCCCAAGCCCCAAAACCGGACTTTGGGTATGGCAAAGTGGACGGGGTGACTGGTCGGACCGGCAGCTTGAAACATCGTGTCCGAAACCCGCAGCCCCGCGTCAGTCCAGGCTTCGGGGCCGCTGGGCGAGAAGAATCGCATTCCGCCCCATTCCGGGTGCAGGCTATCGCGCAGCAGCCCTGCTTCGCCTGGGTCAATTTCGGTATAGTAAAACGTCGTGAACCAGCCGCGCAGATCGTCTGGCGGTGCATGGAACCGCGCTGTTACGGAATGGTCCGATGGCACGAAATGCTCCCTGTTTTCATTCAGATGCAAACCTGCACCAATCCCGCCACAGGCACAAGCGGTGCCCGATCAAGGTTGGTGCAAAGCCTGCACAGCGGCTCCGGTCGCAACCGAACGGGCGCGCGCGGCGGAGCGCAGGACGGGATGGTCCAGCGCGGCATAGGCGCTGGGGCTCATGGTCATGAACCGGCGGAAATCGCGGACGAAATGCGCCTGATCGACATAGTGCCAATCGAGCGTCTTGATCCAGGTCAGTGAGGGATCAAGCATGAACTGCGCCAGGCTGCGCAGGAACCGTTGGCGCCGCAGCAGCAGCTTGGGCGAAAACCCGAAGGCCCGCAGCGAAAGCCGTTCGAGCGAGCGCGATGAAATGCCCAGCCGTTCAGCCAGCTCGCTGACCGAACTGACGTTATCGTCCACCAGAGCGGTGTGCGCGGCGCGGATCTTCGCCTCATCTTCGTGCGGCGGGCAGCGTTCGAGTAGCGCGCAAAAGAACGCGTCGATCCGGGCCGCCTCGGCCGCTGGATCGGAAACCGTGCCGTAGACCTGGCCAAACAGCGGGGCGAGGCGAGCAAAAGCGGGATCCGTTTGCCCGTCACAAAACCGGTCGGCGTGGCGCGATGCCGGGGCATCGATGAACCGCGCCCAGCCTTGTGGCAGCAATCCTACGCCCCAGGCCCGCGCTGGCCCAGCCAGGAAGTGGCTGGCGAGGCTGGTCGGCCCGGTTGCAATCATCTGCGGCGCGGCGTGGAGTTCTTCGGTCCCGATTGCGGCGGTGCAGGCAGCCCGGTCCCAGATCCGCAGGTTGGCCCATTCCGGGTGGAGCCAATCATCGACCACATGGCCTTCGGGCACTGCAAAATCGGTCAGGTAATAGGTGCTGATATAGGGCGCGACTTTTTCCGATGGCATGAAAAAACGCACGGATACCGCGTCGGTCGGCGGCTGGCTCAGCACGGCTGATTGTCCGGATTGGTCATGCGCGCCCCAATTGCCGGGCCGCGCAAATGGCGCCGCCCACGCAAACTCTGCCTCAGCCCGATTGTTTCGGCAAGGGGCACGGGGCGGAAGCGCAAACGAAAAGCGCGGGAAACAGCCGTGGCTGCTTCCCGCGCTTTTCAGTAACGGCTCGGCTGCGCGGCTTAGGCCGGCAGAGCAGCCTTGGCCTGAGCGATGACGGTCGAGAAAATCCCGCCCTCGTTCATCGCCAGATCGGCCATCGTCTTGCGGTCGAGTTCGATCCCGGCCAACTTGGTACCGTGGATGAACTGCGAATAGGTCAGGCCTTCGACGCGAACCGCAGCGTTGATGCGCTGGATCCACAAAGCGCGGAAGGTCCGCTTCTTAACCTTGCGATCGCGGTAAGCGTATTGGCCAGCCTTTTCGACGGCCTGACGCGCAACGCGGATCGTGTTCTTGCGGCGGCCGCGGTAACCCTTGGCCTGTTCCAGAATATTCTTGTGCTTGGCGCGGGTGGTAACACCCCTTTTGACACGTGCCATTTTTCAGTACTCCTAAGTTCAACCGAGCCCGTAGGGCGCCCACTTTTTGATCGTCTTCGCATCAGCGTCAGAGATCGTGTCGGTCCGGCGGTGTTGACGGATGTACTTGGCGTTGTGGCTCATCAAACGGTGCCGCTTGCCAACCGCGCCGTGCTTGATCTTGCCGGTTGCGGTGAGCTTGAAGCGCTTTTTGACGCCGCTCTTAGTCTTGAGCTTGGGCATTTTCGTCTCCTTGTTCGGGACACGTCCAATCGGCCATGGCAGCCCTAGTTCGCCAGGCAGATCATCGAATTCGTGTCAATGAAGGGGGCGCCCCTAAAGGCGAATCATCTGAAAGGCAAGCGCCGATCAGCACTTCCCGCCCGCGATGAACGCCGCCCAGACCGCGGTGCGCGGATCTTCGCTGCGGCGTGGGTCCCACTGCTGCTGGAGCAGGGCATCGGCCTCTGCCGGGTCCATCCCCTGCAGCCGGTGAAGCCGGTAAAAAAACGCCGAAACGCGCCAATTCATGATGCAAT
This sequence comes from Novosphingobium sp., assembly GCA_031375125.1. Lineage (GTDB taxonomy): Bacteria > Pseudomonadota > Alphaproteobacteria > Sphingomonadales > Sphingomonadaceae > Novosphingobium. The sequence continues at coordinate 10,081 of JANMHL010000193.1, forward strand.
GGACGTGCACCGCCGGTTCAGCGCCGTCCAGAGCCGCCACAAACGCGTTGAAGTGCTCCTCACTCGGGGCATCGAACGGCACCGGAATGTGGCTGTAACCGATCCCCAGCCCCGCCAACCGCTCCGGCTCATCCGCCAGTGCTTCGGGATGATCGTCCAGCGCCAGATTGATCACATGGCGCACGCCAATCGCGGCCAGTCGGGCTGGATCAGCTGGTTCGAGCCGACCCGAAGTGGTGGTTGTTTCGCCGAGCCGCTGCCAGCCGCGGATGTCGTCAGGGTCATTGATGGTCATGCTGATATCGCCATAGCAAGCCGGGGCCGACGCGGCTATCCTTCTGGTCATGATAGATTCTGCCAGCCTGGCCGGACAGTTCCTGCTCGCGATGCCGGGGATGGGCGATCCGCGCTTTCACCGCGCGGTAATCGCGATGATGGTCCACGATGGCGATGGCGCACTGGGGATTGGCCTCGGCCGGGTTCGGCCAGGGCTGGGGCTGCACGAACTGCTCGATGATCTGGAGATTGATCCGGGGCAAGCGCCCGATTGCACCGTGCTGGATGGCGGCCCGGTTGAGCCGCAGCGCGGCTTCGTCCTGCACAGCCCCGATTGGGACGGGCCGGATACGATCATGGCGGGCGAACTGTGCGCGCTGTCGGCCTCGCTAGAGGTGTTGCGCGCGATTGCCGAAGGGCGCGGACCGAGCCGGTTTCTGGTGGCGCTGGGCTATGCCGGGTGGGGCGGCGGGCAACTTGACGACGAACTGCTCGGCCACGGTTGGCAAGTCGTCGATGGCAAGCCGGAAATCGTGTTCGACACTGCGCCCGATGATCGCTGGACGGCTTGCTGGCAAACGTTGGGGATCGATCCGGCGCTGCTGGCCGGGCAGACTGGGCGGGCCTGACGGCCCGCCCGTTCCTGCGCCTCAGTCGTAAACCGGGCCTTGCGTTCCTGCGCTGCTGCTGGGGTGCTTGATTGACCACAGCCCGAACAGCGCAATGGTTGCATAGCAGATCACCGGCACGATCAGCGCGAGACGGATATTGCCGCCTAGGTCGGCGACCAGTCCGAACAGCACGGGCACAATCGCCCCGCCGACAATCGCAGTGCACAGGATGCCCGACCCTTGCGGGGTCTGTTCGCCAAGGCCTTCGGTGCCAAGGCTGAAGATCGTCGGGAACATCAACGAGTTGCAGAAGCCAACGAGGATCAGCGCCCAGCCAGAGATGGCGCCGGTGGTCACGGCTGACACTAAGATCAGGCTGATCGCGCCAGCGGCAAAGGCGCTGAGCACGCGGCCCGGCTTGGCCAGCCGCAGGATGAACCCGCCGAGCAGACGCCCAGCCAAGGCACCCAGCCAGTACATCGCCACCAGCTTTCCGGCGGCTTCCAGTCCCAGACCCATCACGCTGTTATCGCCGAGATAGGCGATCAAGTTGGAACCGATGGCAACTTCCGCGCCGACGTAGCTAAAGATGCACAACGCACCCAGTTGAACCCGGCGATTATGCTTGAACAAGCCCCAGGTGCCTTCCAGCTTGACCTCTTCGGTCTTGGCGTTGTCGAGCGCCGAACGGAAAGTCCAGAACAGCGCGGCGATCACC
>JANMHL010000134.1:0-15407 GCA_031375125.1 Novosphingobium sp.
ATCGCAAGCTTCGCAATACCTTCCGCTATTTGCTGGGCGCGCTGGAGGGTTTTTCGGAAAGCGAGCGGGTCGATGTGGCGGCGATGCCCGAGCTGGAGCGTTATGTGTTGGCGCTGCTGGCCAAGCTGGATGCCACGCTGAAAACCGCGACCGAGACCTTCGATTTCAACACCTACGTCCGCGCGCTGACCGATTTCTGCAACGAGGATCTGTCGGCGTTCTTCTTCGATATCCGCAAGGATTGCCTCTATTGCGACGCGGCGACCGATCCCAAGCGGATGGCCTACCGCACAGTCCTCGACACGCTGTTCCACGCGCTGGTGCGGTACGCCGCGCCGGTGCTGGTGTTCACTGCGGAGGAAGTGTGGGGGACGCGCTATCCCGATGGCGGGTCGGTGCATTTGCTGGAGTGGCCGGTTCTCAATCCGACTTTCGGTTCGGAAACACCCGAAAATTGGGACACACTCAGAGCCGTGCGTGATACTGTCCTGAGTGAAATTGAACCGATGCGCCGGGAAAAGATCATTCGCTCAAGTCTCGAAGCTGATGTGACCATTGCACAACCGCCAACGCACTTGTCGCCAGATGAACTCGCCGAGCTCTTCATCGTGTCTTCGGTTTCGTTTGGTGACGCGACGGTCACCCGCACCGCTCACCACAAGTGCGGGCGCTGCTGGCGGCACCTGCCTGACGTCACCGAAGACGGCGCGCTTTGTTCACGTTGCGATCAGGTGGTCTCGGCCATGGACGCCAGCGCATGAGCCTGTTTTCCGCCCGCCCCCGCCTGACCGGCTTGACGCTGGCCGCGCTGATCTTCTGGACCGACCAGTGGATCAAGCGGATGGTTGATGGCCCGTGGGGGCTGCCGGACGAGGGGATGCACCGCGATCTGACCGGCGTATTCGATCTGACCCGGACTCACAATTACGGCGTCTCGCTGGGGTTCCTGCGGGCCGATTCGATGGAAATGCGCTGGGGGCTGGTCGCGCTGACCGCCGGGATCGCGCTGGTCGTGCTGATCTGGCTGCTGCGCGAGAAAAAGCTCGGCGATATCGTGCCATTGGGCATGGTGCTGGGCGGAGCGCTTGGCAACATTACCGACCGGTTCAAATTCGGCTATGTGCTGGACTATGCCGATCTGCATTTCGGCACCTTTCGCCCATTCCTGATTTTCAACCTGGCCGATGCGGCGATCACCATTGGCGTGGTGATAATCCTTGCCCGCAGCTTCCTGATCGGCGAAAAGCCGGATCACAACCCAGCGGCCTCGCCCGCACCGGAGAATTCATAATGCGCAAAGTTTCGGCCCTGATCGTCCTGACCGGCAGCGCGCTGCTGCTGTCCGCTTGCGGCGGCGGCGGATTGCTCAACCGTCAGCGCCCCGATGAATTCGCCGTACAGCGGCAGGCTCCGCTGGTGGTCCCGCCAGATTTCTCGCTGGTTCCCCCAGCCCCCGGCGCCCCGCGCCCCAACGATCAGAGCACGGCAGCGCAGGCGCAAGGCGCGCTGTTCGGCCCCCCGGCGGCGCGTTCCGGCGTGGAAACCACGGTTGGTCAGAAGAGCGGCCAGGCCGCTCCCTCGATCCGCTCGACTGTCGGCGATCCGGGGACCAGCACGGTTGCCAAGGGTGACGTAACCCGCGACATCATCGGCGCCCCCGAAGGCGACGGCCGCGAAGCCCAGACCTCGGTCGGCGGCACCTGATTTTCGCTACGGTTTGAGATTACCAAAGGGCTCGGTGGAAACGCCGGGCCCTTTTGGGTTCGCGCGGATTATTCCGCGCTGACAGCTGCGACGATCTTGCTGACCAGCAGCTTGTCGATCTTACGGCCATCCATATCGACCACTTCAAAACGCCAGTCCTGATCGGTGAAATGCTCGCCCTCATGCGGCAGCTTTTTCAGCACCGACAAGGCGAAACCTGCCGCCGTGGCATAGTCGCGGTCATCGGGCAGTTCGATCCCGAGCCGGTCCGCCATCGCATCGGCCGGGAGTGATCCGGCGACCAGCAAGCTGCCGTCTTCCCGCTCCACCACCATCGGTTCATCGCCTTCGTCCTGATGGCTGGCGAAATTGCCGACGATGGCGTCGAGCAGATCGGCCGGAGTCACCACGCCTTCAAGGTGGCCATATTCATCGTGGACCAGCGCCATCGCGACGTCGCTTTGCTGAAGCAGCCGCAGCGCATCCATCGCGTCCAATTGGTCAGGGATCACTTCGGCCTTGCGCATCAGCCGGGCGATCTGCAGCCGCTTGCCCGACAGCAGCAGCGCCAGCACTTCCTTGACTTTGACCACCCCGATGATGTTGTCCGGGCTGCCATCGGCGACCGGCAACAGCGAGTGCGAAGTGCCCTTGATCGCGGCGCGAATATCAGCCTCGGTGGCCTTGCGGTCGATCGTGTCGAGCTCGGTCCGGGGGGTCATCAGTTCGCGCACCGGGCGGGTGGCGAGCCGCATGATCCCGGTCATGATCTGGCGTTCTTCTTCCTCAATCACGCCAGAGCGGGTTGCTTCGGCAAAGACCAGATGGAGCTCCTCAGCGGTTAACGCGTGTTCGCCCTTGGCCCGCACGCCGATGATCCGCAGCAAAAAGGCCGACGAATTGTTAAGCAACCAGACGAACGGCGCGGTCACTTTGGCGACTACCGCCATCGGCAGGGCCGCTGCCATCGCGATTGGTTCGGCAGCGCGCAGGGCAACTTGCTTGGGCACCAGTTCACCCACCACCAGGCTGAAATAGGTAGTTACCGCGATCACCACGGCGAACCCGGTTTCGGGCGCCCAGCGCGCCGGCAGGCCCAGCGCCAGCAGCCGTTCACCCATCGGTCCGCCCAGACTGGCGCCCGAATAGGCACCGGCAATAATGCCCACCAGCGTGATCCCGATTTGCACGGTCGAGAGGAATTTGCCGGGGTCAGCTGCCAAGGCCAGCGCGGTCTTCGCGCCCTTATGCCCGCGATCGGCCGCCACTCTCAGGCGCCCCGGGCGCGCCGAAACAATCGCCAGTTCCGACATTGCGAAAGCGGCATTCAGCAGGATCAGCCCTGCAATGATGAAAACGTCGGACCACGGGAAAGGTTGCACGGATCGACCGATAGCAGAGTTGCAGGCCTGCGCGAAGAGGCGCAAAATTTTTGGGTGATGGAACAATCCAGCTGTCATTCAGGTTGTCAACCTTAGGCTTAATGCTAAGTTTCGACCATCAAAGGGGAATTACCATGACCAAGACCCATAAGCTGTTTGCCTCTGTCGCCGCGATATCGCTGCTGGCCAGCGGCTGCGTGACCGATCCGAACACCGGACAGAAGAAGATTTCGCGCACCGCCATCGGCGGCGTCGGCGGCGTTGTGGTTGGCGGCCTGCTGGGCGGCTTGATTGGCGGCAAGACCGGCCGGATCGTCGGCGCCGGGATTGGCGGCGTGGCCGGGGCCGCGGTTGGCTATACCATGGACAAGCAGATCAAGCAGCTGAAGGAACAGACCGCCGGATCGGGCGTCGATGTGACTGAAACTGATGGCGGACAGGCCATTCTGGTCAACTTGCCCGATGGCGTGACCTTTGACGTTGGCAGCTCGACGCTGAAGCCTGCGTTCCGCGCAACGCTCGACAAGGTCGCGGCCAGCCTGATCGAATTCCCCAACAGCATTGTTGACGTTTACGGCCACACCGATTCAACCGGCAGCGACGCGTTCAATCAGAACCTCTCGGAAAGCCGCGCGCGGACCGTGATGAACTACCTGATTTCACGGGGCGTCCCCGCCGCGCGGCTGCGCAGCCAGGGCTTTGGTGAGACGATGCCGGTGGCTGACAACGGCACCGCCGATGGCCGCATGAAAAACCGCCGGGTCGAAATCAAGATCGTCCCGGTCACGCAGGAAGACGTTGCGGCGGCGCGGAACAACTAATCGGCGACCGTTTTTGGTTTCGGAAAGGGCTCGGCTGAAAGGCTGGGCCCTTTTTGGTTCACACGAAGACACGAAGATGTCTCGCTGCGCCGCAGGCCAATGTCCTTTCTGCGACAGGGTGATTTGACGCAATGTTCAGATCGATACCAGCTTTGCCGCACGCGAGACATCTTCGTGTCTTCGTGTGAACACTCTAACCCGCCAGCTCTTTCGCCCGCCCCGCCAGCCGCTCCACCGCCGCAGCGTGGATCGCGGCGGAGCAAACCAGCACCCCAAAGGCGCGCGGATCGGGCTTGTTATAGGCCAACGGCTGGCCAAAGGCGTCGCTGGCCGCCGCGCCGGCTTCGCGCGCGATCAGAGCTGCTGCGCCGATATCCCATTCATAACCCCAGCGCAGTGTGGCCAACAGGTCTGCCTCATCGGCTGCGACCATTGCAATCCGCAAGGCAATCGAATTGGGCTGATAAACCTGGGTTAGATCGGCATCACTTTTGGGCAGGACGTGCGCCGGAACCCGCGCCCCGGTCAGCTCGGTCCGGCGGCTGGCCGCCAAGCGCAGGCCATTGCGCCAGGCGCCGCGCCCGGCCTCGGCTTGCCAGAATTCACCGCGCGCCGGGGCATCGAGCATTCCTAGCAAGGGCCGCCCAGCACTGACCAAAGCGACTGAAATCGCCCAGCCGGGCCGCCCGTGGATGAAATCACGTGTCCCATCGATCGGATCGACCAGCCAGATCAGCCCGCCCTCCAGCCGCTCGGGCGCGTCGATGGTTTCTTCGGAAAGCCAGCCAGCTGAGGGCAGCAGCGCGCCCAGCTCGGCTTTCAAAAACTGATCCACCGCCAGATCGGCCGCGCTGACCGGGCTGCCTCCGTGCTTGTCCCACACCTCAACCGTGTGGCCATGGCCGGGCCAGGCCGCCAGCGCCATTTGCCCGGCCTGCCGGACAATCGCCTCAAGGCGGGCGCGATCAATCAAGCAGTGAAACCAGCATTATTAAGAGTGACTCGCAACTGGCGTTCATATTTCTCACTTTGGCCCCCCTTGTGGCCCTTTTCAAGCCCGCCCAGCTGTGCTTAGGCGCATCGCAACCCCCGCGCAAAGCGCCTTCCCGATGGAGCCCATCCGCCATGAACATCCACGAATATCAGGCCAAGGAATTGCTCGCCAAATTCGGCGTCGCTGTCCCCAAGGGTATCGCCGCGCTGACCGTGGCCGAAGCGGTTGCCGCTGCCAAGTCGTTGCCCGGCCCGCTCTATGTCGTGAAGGCCCAGATCCACGCCGGTGGGCGCGGCAAGGGCAAGTTCAAGGAATTGGGCCCCGATGCCAAAGGCGGCGTGCGGCTGGCCAAGACGCTGGAAGATGTTGAGGCGCACGCCACCGAAATGCTCGGCAATACGCTGGTCACGATCCAGACCGGTGATGCGGGCAAGCAGGTAAACCGGCTCTACATCACCGATGGCGTCGATATCGGCAGCGAATACTACCTCTCGATGGTCGTCGACCGGGCGTCGGGCCGGGTCGCGCTGATCGTCAGCACCGAAGGCGGGATGAACATTGAGGACGTGGCGCATGACACGCCTGACAAGATCACCACGATCACGGTCGATCCGGCGCAAGGTTTCATGCCGCACCACGGCCGCGCGGTGTCTTTTGCATTGAAGCTGAAAGGCGATCTGGCCAAGCAGGCGCAGGTGATGGCCAAGCAATTGTTCGACGCGTTCATGGCACTCGATTGCGAAATGCTCGAAATCAACCCGCTGGCCGAATGCGGCGACAAACTGTTCGTGCTCGACGCCAAGATGAGCTTCGATGGCAACGCGCTTTATCGCCACCCCGATGTGCTGGCGCTGCGCGACGTGACCGAAGAAGACCCGGCCGAAGTCGAAGCCAGCGAATATGACCTCGCCTACATCAAGCTTGATGGCAACATCGGCTGCATGGTCAACGGCGCGGGCCTGGCCATGGCGACGATGGATATCATCAAGCTGAACGGCGAATTCCCGGCCAACTTCCTTGATGTCGGCGGCGGTGCTTCCAAGGAAAAGGTCACTGCGGCGTTCAAGATCATCCTGAAAGACCCGGCGGTGAAGGGCATTCTGGTCAACATCTTCGGCGGGATCATGAAGTGCGACATTATCGCCGACGGGATCGTCGCGGCGGCCAAGGAAGTGAACCTATCGGTTCCGCTGGTGGTCCGGCTCGAAGGTACTAACGTGCAGCAGGGTAAGGACATCCTGGCGAACTCCGGTCTGCCGATCGTTTCGGCCAGCGATCTGGGCGATGCCGCCCGCAAGATCGTCGCCGAAGTGCGCAAGGTTGCGTGAAGCGGTTGACGTTTCCGTAAACGTAAACTAGGCGCTGCGGCGTCACTCAACTGGAAAGGCTTGGATCGATGAAAGCCCTGGTCTGCGTAAAGCGCGTGATCGACTATAATGTGAAGCCGCGGGTCAAATCCGATGGCACCGGTGTCGATCTCGCCAATGTCAAAATGAGCATGAACCCGTTCGACGAAATCGCCGTCGAAGAAGCCATTCGCCTGAAGGAAAAGGGCGTGGTGACCGAGATTATCGCGGTTTCAGTCGGCCCGGCCAAGGCCGCAGAAACGCTCCGTACAGCACTGGCGATGGGTGCAGACTGGGCCGTGCTGGTCCAGGTCGACGACGGCGTCGAAGTTGAGCCGCTGGCGGTCGCCAAGATCGTCAAGGGCGTCGCCGAGGAAGAAGGCGTTTCGCTGATCATCACCGGCAAGCAGGCGATCGACGACGATTCGAACCAGGTCGGCCAGATGGTCGCCGCGCTGATGGACCGCCCTCAGGGCACCTTCGCCGGTGAAGTTACGGTCGATGGCGATCACGTAATCGTGAAGCGTGAAGTCGATGGCGGTCTGGAAACGGTCAAGCTGGCCCTGCCTGCTGTGGTCACCACCGACCTGCGCCTGAACGAGCCGCGCTATGCCAGCCTGCCCAACATCATGAAGGCCAAATCCAAGCCGATGGCGATCAAAGCTGCGGCGGATTATGGCGTCGATATCACCCCGCGGCTCAAGACCCTCAAGGTCAGCGAACCGCCGGTGCGCAGTGCCGGGATCAAAGTGGCCGACGTGGATGCCCTCGTCGCCAAGCTTAAAGAAATGGGCGTAGCCTAAGCCCGCTCACCAATTCCCGTCTATGCTGAGCTTGTCGAAGCACTGTCCTTTTCTTCAAGGGTGTGCGCCGAGGCCCGAAGGTCAAGAACAGCCCTTCGACAAGCTCAGGGTAGACGGATTTAGGGGGATGGCCCCCAGAGGAACGAAACGATGAAAACGCTCGTTTGGGTCGAACATGACAACACTTCGGTCAAAGACGCCACGCTGGCCGTCGTGACCGCCGCTTCGCAGATCGGCGAAGTCCACCTGCTGGTCGCCGGATCAGGCTGCAAGGGCGTGGCCGATGAAGCCGCCAAGATCGCTGGCGTGGGCAAAGTCCACCTTGCGGACGATGCGGCCTATGCCAATGCGCTGGCCGAAAACGTCGCGCCGCTGGTGGCCGGCCTGATGGCCAGCCACGATGCCTTCGTGGTGCCTGCCACCACCACCGGCAAGAACATCGCCCCGCGCGTCGCTGCACTGCTCGATGTGATGCAGGTCTCGGACATCCTCTCGGTCGAAGGCCCCAAGACTTTCACCCGTCCGATCTATGCCGGGAACGCAATTGCCACGGTCGAATCGAGCGATGCCAAGCTGGTGATCACCGTGCGCGGCACCGCTTTTGCCAAGGCCGATGCCACCGGCGGTTCGGGCACAGTCGAAGCGGTTTCCGGCCCCAGCGATTCGGGCCTGTCGAGCTTCGTCGGTTCGGAAATTGCCAAGAGCGAGCGCCCGGAACTGACCAGCGCCAAGATCATCGTCTCGGGCGGCCGCGCGCTGAAGGATGCTGAAACCTTCACCGCGACGATCTTCCCTTTGGCCGACAAGCTGGGTGCAGCCGTTGGCGCCAGCCGCGCGGCAGTCGATGCGGGCTATGTCCCCAACGACTATCAAGTCGGCCAGACCGGTAAGATCGTCGCCCCGCAAGTCTACATCGCAGTCGGCATCTCCGGCGCGATCCAGCACCTTGCGGGGATGAAGGACAGCAAAACCATCATCGCGATCAACAAAGACGAAGACGCGCCAATTTTCCAGGTTGCCGATATCGGACTGGTCGCAGACCTGTTCGTGGCGGTGCCGGAGCTGACGGGCAAGCTTTGAGCGACGCGATAACGCAAAACGGAAAGGCCCTGCGCAAGCGGGGCCTTTTTGCATCCACAAGTGCCTCAGGCGGGTATGATCCAACGTATCCGATGGATGTCCTGGCTCTCCACAGGTTGGCCGTCTTGGCCCCGCGCGGGATGATACTTCGCTCGCAACCGCAACATCTGACACGATACGATGTCGAGTGAGGGGTTCCCACTGGTCTGAACGATCCGACAAGCGTTGACGTCTCCGTTAGTATTGATCGTTAGCAACACAACCGCCGTTCCGCCCGCGCCGCGCTGCAAAGCATCGCTTGGGTAGTCCGATGCGCTCACCCAAGTACCGGGCGAGGCGCGCGGCTTGGCTCTCTGTGACAGGGCTTTCAAAGCGGCCGTATCGAGTCCCCATCCTTTCAGTAGGCGGTCATGGCAAGCCCCCAGCGCCCTGAGCGCGGCCTTGGCCTTTGCGGCGTGGATTGTCACAACGAACTTGCCATCGACGCCGATTTCGATCTCTTGATCTTCGCCGAACGCGGCAAGAAAGGCCGGATCGGCATCCCACCAGCGGAGAAATCGTTCTTTGCGACCGGGTACGAACCCCCAAATCGCCTCTGAAGCCTGAGTTGGTCCGTTCGGGAGGAGCCGGAACGTGACAGTCACCCGATTACCGAGACGCGGTATTGTTGCACCCGCGAAAACCATATCAAAGCTGTCGAGTCCCGATCCGCGCGCAAAGCGCAGAATCTGTGGATCCTGTGCGCTACCAAATGTGCGCATCAATCGGCATTCATCCGTGCCTTCGGTTATTTGCCAAGGGCCGACAGGCGCAAGCGATGTGCTGGCCTGGGAAGCTCCGGCCCACAACAGCAGCGGCGATATCCACACAAGGCCCGCTCGCATCACGCCCTCCAATCCGGGCGAAAGGCTGGCACAATCTCAACAAAGCACAACACAAAATGCAATCAAGCACGGACGCAATTGTCCTTCGTTAACATGTCGGAGGCGCAGAAACACTGAGAGAGGAGTTTAGACTCGTTCGTATAATATAAGCTCGGCCCCGTCATCGGGCTGGTGCAGGCCATAGCGAACAAACCCCAGCTTACCGGCCAGCGCATCCGAGGCGGCGTGGCCTTCTTCGATCATGCAGGCGATGCGCTGTTTCCCATGCGATGCGTCAAACCACGCCAGCGCCACTTCCATCGCCTCGCGCGCCAGGCCTTTGCCCCAGTGGTCCTTGTGCACGATCCAGCCTGCTTCCGGGACGTTGTCCAAGCCTTGCTCAGCACCGAACCCGCGGTGGCTGCGGAACACGCCGCAGGTGGCCACGATCCGGCCTTCGCCTTTCAGGCGAACGATGAACGTGCCGTAGCCATAGAGCGACCATGACCCGGCGTTGCGCAGCAGCCGGGCAAAGCTGTCGGCCTCGCTCGGCACGAAGCTGCCCAGAAAGCGGCGGGTTTCCTCAGCATATGTCAGGTCGAACAGATCGGCCAGATCGGCTGGCTGCGGCTGCCACAGTTCCAGCCGCGCGGTGGTGATCACAGGCGCGCTCAGAGCCATTTGTCGATCATGTGGAGCACGACGCCGACCAATCCGCCCACCAAGGTTCCATTGACCCGGATGAATTGCAGATCGCGGCCCACCGCGCCTTCAATCCGGCCCGAGATTGTCGCGCCATCCCAGCGCTTGACCGTTTCGGAGACCAGCTGGACGATCTTGTCGCCATAGCGCACCGAAATCCCCACCAATGTCCGGCGGGCAAATCGGTTGATCTGAAGCTGCAGCGCCGGATCATCGCGCAGATGCCGCCCCAGTTCCTGCAGAGCCTCACCCAGCTGGCTGGAGGCTTCACCGGCGGGTCGGCGCAACCGGTCAAGCAGGCCAGTCCGCAGCCGTTCCCACACCCCTTGCCACCAGGTTGAAACGGCAGGGTTGCCAACCAGTTCGCCCTTCATGCGCTCCACCCGCCCACGCAATTCGGGATCATTTTGCAGGTCGTCCGCCAATTTGGCGAGGCCTTCTTCGATCTTGGCGCGCAGAGGATGCTGCGGATCGACGATCACTTCGGCGAGCAATTTATACAGTCCATCGAGCACCGAATTGGCGAGGTTTTCATCCAGCCCCGTCCAGCGCAGCACGGCATTGGCGCGGCGGTGGATCAGGTCACGGATCAGGCCTTCGTTGTCTTCCAGCGTCAGCCCGGCCCAGCGCACCAGCGAATCGATCACCGGCATATGGCGTTGATCGGCGATAGTGGTTTTCAGCATCTGGCCGAGCAGCGGCGAAACCTCAAGTTTGTCGATCTGGCGGAACAGCCCGCCGCGAACCTGATTGCCGAGCCGGTCGCGGTCGAGCGATTCGAGCACTTGCGCGGCCAGTTCGGCGGCCCCATCGCGGAGCCGCGAGCTGCCGCCTTTGGCCGGATCAGCGAGCCATTCGCCGGCTGCGCCTGCCAGATTCATGCTCCGCAGCCGCCGCGCCACCACCGGCGGAATCAGGAAATTGTCGCGCAGGAATTGCGCCATCGCATCGGCAATCCTGTCTTTGTTTTCCGGGATAATCGCGGTGTGCGGGATCGGAATGCCAAGCGGGTGGCGGAACAGCGCGGTGACTGCAAACCAATCGGCCAGCCCGCCGACCATCGCCGCTTCGCTGAAGGCCAGGACATAGCCAACCGCCGGATGGACGCCGACAAAGTGCCGGGCGGTCATGAAAACCGCCGCCATCACCACCAGCAGCGCAGTGGCGAAAATCCGCATCCGCCGCGCTTTATCAGGCGGCAGCGGTGCTGCTCGCCCAAGGCGCAGGCGGAGCGGGGCTGCGCTCACTCGGCCGGCAGCGGGCCATCGCCCAGCCGCGCCGCAGGGTGCGGAACGGCTTCACCGGCATCGCCCGGTTTATAGGTCAGCAGCCCGCGCCGCAGCCGCGGCCCCAACCGTGCTTCCAAACCATTGGCCAGACTGAACCCGGCCGGCACGATCACCAGCGTCAGCAACGTCGAGAGGGCCAGTCCGCCCATCACCACGGTGCCCATCGGTGCACGCCAGGCGCTGTCGCTGCCGAGCGACAGCGCGGTTGGCACCATCCCGGCGGTCATCGCCACAGTGGTCATCACGATCGGCTGGGCGCGTTTGTGCCCGGCTTCCATGATGGCTTCAAACCGCGAGGTGCCGCGCGCCATTTCCTCGATCGCAAAATCGATCAGCAGGATCGAGTTTTTGGCAACGATCCCGAACAGCATCAGGATCCCGATGAATACCGGCAAGGAGATCGGCTGGCCAAAGATCGCCAGCAACAGCAGTCCGCCCAGCGGCGCGAGCAGTAGCGAGCCCATATTGACCAGCGGCGACACAAACCGGTGATAAAGCAGCACCAGCACGCCGAACACCAGCAAGACTGCCGAACCCAGTGCAATGGTAAAACTCTGGATCAGTTCGGCGAAAATCTCGTCCTCACCGAACGGGGTATTGCCGACGCCTTGCGGCAGATTGACCATGACCGGCAGTTTGTTGACCGCTTCCATCGCGGTGCCCTTGAGCACGCCCTCATCCAGATCGGCCCCGACAAACACGCGGCGTTCCTGGTTGTAACGGCGGATCGAGACCGGACCCGAACCGAAGCTGATATCGGCAACCTGCGACAAGGGAACCGAGCCGCCGGTGGCTGTCGTCACCGGCAAGTTTTCGATCACCGAAATATCGCGCCGGGCATCTTCCGACAGTCGGACCCGAATCGGGATCTGGCGGTCGGCCAGCGAGAACTTGGCGGCGTTCTGATCGATATCGCCGATGGTCGCAATCCGGATCGTCTGGCTGATCGCGGCGGTGCTGACCCCAAGGCTGGCGGCCAGTTCCTGGCGCGGCTTGATGATCAGTTCAGGCCGCCGGGTATCGGCCGAAATGCGCGGCGCCACGATGCCGGGAACGCCCTTCATTTGTTCGACCAAGGTGGTCGCGGCTGCCTCAAGCTGCACCGAATCCGCGCCGGTCAGCATGACCGAGATCGGCCGCCCAATGCCGCCCGGGCCAACTCCGTTGAACGACTGGAAGGTGATCCGCGCATCGGGGATCTTTTGCAGATACGGGGTCAATTCGCTTTCGAATTGCTTGCTGGTCTTCTTCCGGTCCTCCTTGAGCGAGACGAACAGGCGGGCATTGCCTTCGCGGACCCGCTGCTGGACTTGCTTGACCTCGGGCCGGGTGCGGACCAACTCGACCACGGTATCGGCGACCTGCTCGGTCTGCCTGAGCGTTGTTCCAGGCACCATTTCGATCGCGATCTGTGCGGTATCTTCATCGGTATCGGGGAATAGCTGGGATGGAATGGCGGTAAACAGATAGCCCGACAGCAGCAATGAGGCCAGACCGATCCCCATCATCCAAACCCGGTGATCGAACATCCGCGCCCAGAACCGGCTCGCCCAGAACCGGCACCAGGCAAAGAACCCAGTGTCGTGCCGGGTCAACAGCAGTCCGGCCAACAACCCCAGCAGCACTGTCACCGAATTGCCGAGCAAAAACGCCATCGGTGCACCGAACAGCGAGCCGAACACCACCAGCAGCGGATTGGGACCGGCCGCAACCTGACCCTCAGCCGGGGGCGGTCCGCCGAACAGCAGAAAATAGATCACGCCCAACGCGGCCAGATAGCCCAGAATCATATAGCTCGGATGGCTGGGAACCCGGCCCAGCAGCGCCCGCTTGGCCTTGGACTTGGTATTGTCGAGCGACCAGTTGAGCAGCCGCATATAGCGGTCCATCCACGGCCCGCTGCCGTGTTCGGCAATGCCGTGCGATTTAAGGAAATAGGCCGCGATCATCGGCGTGATCATCCGCGCAACGGCCAGGCTCATCAGCACCGAGACGACCACGGTCCCGCCAAAGTTCTTGAAGAACTGTCCGGGGATCCCCGGCATCAGGCTGACCGGCAGGAACACCGCGACAATCGAGAACGTGGTTGCAACCACCGCCAGCCCGATTTCATCGGCAGCGTCGATCGAGGCCTGATAGGCGCTTTTGCCCATCCGCATATGTCTGACGATATTCTCCACCTCGACAATCGCATCGTCGACCAGCACGCCTGCGACCAACCCCAGGGCAAGCAGCGACATCTGGTTGAGCGAGAAGCCCATCAGCTGGATGAACCAGAAACTGGGGATCGCCGAGAGCGGAATCGCAATCGCCGAGATCATCGTCGCGCGCCAATCGCGCAGGAAGAAGAACACCACGATCACTGCCAGCACGGCGCCTTCGACCATGGCGGCGATCGAGCTTTCGTACTGCGCCTTGACGTAATCAACTGAAGTGAACAGCCGGTTGAACTTGATCCCCGGGTTCTGCTTTTCGATCTGATCAAGCTTGGCAACCGCGCCATCATAAACCGACACATCGGATTCGCCGCGTGAGCGGGCGACCGAGAACGTGACCACGGATTTGCCATCAGTCTTGCCGATCGAAGTCAGTTCGCCGTAGCTGTCCGAGACGCGGGCCACATCGGCCAGCTTGACTGTTCGCCCGCCGCCCAGCGGGATATCGACCTGCGACAGGTCATAAGCCGTGGCCGAGTTGCCCAGCACGCGAACCGATTGCCGCGACCCGGCGATTTCCGAACGACCGCCCGCGGCGTTGACGTTAAACTGGCGCAGCGAAGCGTTGATCTGGCTGGCAGTGACGCCGATCGATTGCATCCGGCCCGGATCGAGCACTACCAGAATTTCGCGATCAACCCCGCCGCCGCGCTCAACCGTGGCCATGCCGGGGACCCCGAGCAGGCGCTTCGCCACCACATCATCGACAAACCACGAGAGTTGCTCGACCGTCATGTCGTCGGCCGAAACCGAAAAATAGCCGATCGGATCGGACGAGGTTTCGACCTTGAAGACCTGCGGCTCCAGAATCCCGTCGGGCAATCCGCCACGCGCCTGATCGACCGCGTTCTTCACATCATTCAACGCTTCGATGATGTTGGTGCCAATCTGGAATTGTACCGACGTTTCGCTGGCGCCTTCGCGCGCAGTCGAGCTGATATTCTGGACGCCTTGGACCGAGCGCAACGACGCTTCGATCTTTTGGGTGATCTGATTTTCGATTTCCGCCGGGGCGGCACCGGGCTGGCTGATCGCCACGATCACAACGGGGAATTCGATGTCCGGATCGTTCTGCACTTTCAATTGCGAGAACGCGACCATACCGGCCAGCATCAGCCCGATAAACAGGACGATCGGCACCACCGGGTTGCGGATGCACCAGGCCGAGATGTTGTTGAAATTCATCGCTTGATTCCTGCCGGGCTGGTCATCAGGGCTTGGGAGAAACGGGCTTGATCGTCTCACCCGGCTGGAGGAACCCGCCAGCCCGCAACACGACCCGTTCGGAGCCGTTCAAACCTTCGGCAATCACGATCCCTTGCGGGGTGATCCGGCCCTGCTTGACGACGCGCCGTTCGACCTTGTTATCCTTACCGACGATATAGACGTAGCTGCCCTGCGTATCAGACAAGATCGCCGATTCGGGCAGAACCGAGGCGACCATAGTGCCCGATTTGATCGCGACCGAGGCGAACCCGCCGGGCCGCAATTCGGGGGAATAGGCCAAAGCAATCCGGGCCGAACCCTGCCGTGAGACGGGGTCAATCACCGGGGAAATCTGCCAGACCTGCCCGGTAAACGCCTTGTCGCTGCCAACCGGCGTAACCTGTGCGCTTACCCCGGGGCTGATCCCGCCGAGATCAACCTCGCCCAACAGCGCCTTGACTTCCATTTCGCCGCCCTTGGCCAGCCGGAACAGTACGCCCGACCCGCCGCTGACGACCTGACCCGGCTCAACCCGCCGTTCGAGCACCAGACCAGCAGCCGGAGCAATGATATTGAGCCGCCGCATTTGTGCGCCAAGCACCCCGGCTTGCGCACTGGCGACGCGGACCTGGGCAAAGGCACCATCGCGGGCGGCGCGCAGGCGATCAACATCGGCCTTTGAGACGAAACCCTTGTCGACCAGCTTGAGCGCGCGCTGATAATTGGCTTCGGCCAGATCGGCATTGGCGCGGGCGACCGCGATCTGAGCGGTCTGGCTGGAGGCCTGCTGGACCTGCACCGAACGATCGATCACCGCCAATACCTGTCCGGCGCGAACCCACTGGCCCGGCTCAACCAGCACGGCGACGACCTGCCCGCCTTCACCGGCAATCCCGACCGGCAATTCGCGGCGCGCGGCGAGAGTGCCGGTCGCGTTGATCGTGCCTTCAACGGTGATCCGGCCCGGCGTAACCACGGTCACGGTCGGCGCCTGCGATCGC
>JANMHL010000135.1:0-1906 GCA_031375125.1 Novosphingobium sp.
CTTTGCGCCATGTCACCGATCACGCACAACTTCAGATTGGAGAGCGGGCAAACCGTGAGCGTCAACCCTTCGGCGGCGATCCGGCTGACCAAAGCGGTATCCTCCAGCGCGCGGTTGCCATGGTCGATCCGCTCGACCTGCAGCAAGTCGAGCGCCTCATACACATAGTCCGGCGGGCCTTCCTCACCGGCATGGGCAGTGACGTGCAGGCCCAGTTCACGGGCCTTGGCAAACACCCGCGCGAACTTGGCTGGCGGATGCCCCAGTTCGGACGAATCAAGCCCGACGCCGTGGATCCGGTCCAGCTGCGGCAGCGCAGAATCGAGCGTGGCAAAGGCGTCCTCCTCGCTCAGGTGGCGCAGAAAGCACAGTATGATCCGGTAACTGATCCCCAGCTGCGCCTCGCCATCGCCCAGCGCGCGGTCGATACCGTTCAGCACGGTTTCAAACGCTACGCCGCGTGCCGTGTGGCCTTGCGGATCGAAGAAGATTTCGACGTGGCGCACATTGTCCGCCGCCGCGCGGGTCAGGTAGGCCCAAGTCAGGTCGTAAAAGTCCTGCTCGGTCAACAGCACTGACATTCCCTGATAATAGATATCGAGGAAATCCTGAAGGTTGCTGAACGAATAAGCCGCCCGCACCTCCTCTACGCTGGCAAACGGGATCGCCACAGCGTTACGTCTGGCCAAGGCAAACAGCAGCTCCGGCTCAAGCGAGCCTTCGATATGCAAATGCAGTTCGGCCTTGGGCAGGCGATCGATCAAAGCGGCGCGGGCAGGATTCGGCATGGCGCGACGCTGGCGCAGCATTGGGCTGCGGTCAACGACCGATCACTGTGTGAGGCGGGCCGGTTGCCCGGCCCGCATCGCATCGCGTCAGTTGGCAGCCGGACCCCAGGTCCCGGTTCCCCCACCGCTACCGCTCCTGCCGCCAAAGGTGATGGTTCCGCCCTTCCCGGCATATTTTCCAGTCCGCCCGGTTAATCCCCCGACGCAGCCGGTCGACAGCCGATCCTTGGACGTAAACTGGCAGCCAAATACGGCTGTATAGGTGCCATCGGCGTTTCCGGCGTCACAGATCGTGTGCACGTCGAAGACCTTGTCATGGCTCGGTTGCGTCGTGCCGATGCAGGTATATTTGTCGGTCGTCTTGGTGCCGTCGGCCCAAGTCACAGTGGTCGTCCCGGTTGTGTGGGTGCCCATCACTGGATTCCCGCGCATATCCGGCCCGCCGACCGCGACCGCGGTTAAATCCGCAGAGCTATATGTAAAATTCTGAGCCTGGACCGCACTTGCACAAAGTCCGAAAAGTGCAAAGCCGCTGGCGATTGCGATTCCTTTCATGGTACATCCCCTTGAAATGACTTTACAAAACCATCTATATTTAGCGTGGATTTGATGGAATCGAAGTCAATGGACAATTCCCGAATTTCTTGGATTCGTGGAACCAAAGCGAGTCGCGCCCCATGCCTAGGAAACTACGCCCATTCTTTAACCATACATAGCGCTTTGTTAACGTTATCTATCGGTCCCGAAGCGAACAGCCAATTTGAACGCGTCCAACGCCTTGACGGCTCATCATGTTTACTTTTCGTTCCGTTATCGCCAGAACCGCCCCGTGTCGTCAGCCTCCCTGCCCCTCCCTGCCCTCCACGCCAGCCACGGCGGCTGCTGGCTGCGCGATGGGCATGGCGCGACGCGGACGGTGGCCAAGGGCGATGCGATTGTTGCTGCGGCGGATACGCCGTTGCTGATGCTCAATGCGCCGCTGGTAGCGACGCGGCTGGGTTATCCGGATCTGTCCGGGCTCGATCTGCTGGAATTGTTCGCTTTCGTATTTCCGGCACGATTCGTGGTGCCAACACCAAAGGGGCTAGCCCATGCGCTGGGCCTGACCGAGCCGGATG
>JANMHL010000136.1:0-5003 GCA_031375125.1 Novosphingobium sp.
CGAACTGGCAGACTATCCGGAAGGTCATCCCAGCCAGGGCAAGGGCCTGACAGGGGCCGAGGCCTATGCGATCTACAAGGCTGGCTTTCAGGAACTGGTGGCGGATTCGGGCGCAGCGATGATCTGGCACCCGCCGCTGGAATGCGTCGTCACCGGCCCAGCGGACGAATGGGACGAGGTTTTCGTGATGGGTTATCCCAACAGCGGCGCGTTCATGGCGATGGTCAAGAACGAGGACTACGCCCGCGATGTCCTGCCGCACCGCACGGCGGCGGTGGCCGACAGCAGGTTGATTCGGTTCGGGGGCTAAATCAGCCGCAGCTGCCCGCCCAGCTCAGGCCGGACGAATTGGCTGCAATCGAGCTTGGGTTGTATCTGGTTCAGTCCCAGCCGCGTGCAACTGATCCGGAACCGCGCGCGGAATATGTCGGCCCATGGCCCCAGCGGCTTCATCCGCGTGAAGAAACCGGGATCGTTATCGCGGCCTTCGCGCACGGATTGAACGATGCTCATCACTTTGCCCGCCCGGTCGGGGTAGTGGACGCTGAGCCATTCGCGGAACAGCGGGGCCACTTCGTGCGGCAGGCGCAGCATGATCCAGCTGGCGGTCTGGACCCCGCGCTCGGCGGCTTCGGACAGGATCGCCTCGATGAATTGGTCAGTGATCGATGGGATCACCGGGGCGATCGAAACGTGCGCCGGTATGCCTGCAGCGGCGAGCTGCGCCAGCGCGTCCAGCCGCTTGGCCGGGGAACTGGCGCGTGGTTCGAGCAGGCCCGATAGCTTGGGATCAAGGCTGGTCACCGAAACCGAAACCGCCGTCAGGTTTTGCCGCGCCAGTTCGCTCAGCAGATCAAGATCGCGGAGCACCCGCGCCGATTTGGTAGTGATCGTCACCGGATGCCGCGCTTCAAGGCAAACCTCAAGTACACTTCGGGTTATCCGGTATCGGTCTTCGATCGGTTGATACGGATCGGTGTTGGTCCCCATCGCGATTGGTGCGGGTTTGTAGCCAGGTTTGGCCAGCGTTTCGCGCAACAGTTGTGCTGCGTTCGGCTTGGCGAACAGTTTGGTCTCAAAATCAAGCCCGGGCGATAGGTCGTGATAGGCGTGGCTAGGGCGGGCATAGCAATAGACGCAGCCATGTTCACAGCCGCGATAGGCGTTGATCGAGCGGTCAAACGGGATGTCGGGCGATTGGTTGAAGCTGAGGATTGAACGGGCGCGCTCCTCGGTCACCGTGGTCCGCAATTTGGGGCCGGGGCCGTCAATCTCGCCCTGCGCGTCGAGCCAGTCCCCATCGGCTTCGCGCGCCTTGAGGCCGAAGCGTTGCGGGACTGTGGCGGATTGTGCGCCGCGACCGTGGAGGGGAGGTAGGGGCATTTCAGGAATGGAACATAAAAGGAACGAAAAGGCAAGATTGAAATCACGCCAAGGCGCGAAGACGCCAAGAGGTTGCGCTTGCGGTGAAGTCGCTTCTCAGTCTGATGGTCTGTTTTGCTGCCCCGTTTGATTAGGTTAGGCTTGCGGCGGCCCGGGGCACCTTCTTGGCGTCTTTGCGCCTTAGCGTGATGAAAATTTTTAGACTTCCTTCAACCGCGGCATCAGTTCCACAAAGTTGCACGGCCGGTTGCGGCTATCGAGCTGTTCGGCCAAAATCCCGTCCCAGCCGTCTTTCACCGCACCGTTCGATCCGGGCAGGGCGAAGACGTAGACCCCGCGCGCCAGCACGGCGCAGGCGCGGCTTTGGACGGTGCTGGTGCCGATGTTTTGATAACTGATCCAGCGGAACAGCTCGCCAAAGCCGGGGATGTCCTTGTCCTTGATCCGGTCAAGCGCCTCAGGTGTTACGTCGCGCCCGGTCAGGCCGGTGCCGCCGGTGGTGATGATCGCATCGGCGACCCCATCGTCGATCCACGAATTGAGCTTGCCGGTGATGATCGGGACTTCATCTTTGACCACCGCCCGCGCCGCCAGACTGTGGCCAGCGGCCTTGATCCGCTGTTCGAGCAAAGCGCCAGAGCTGTCACTGGCCATATCGCGGCTGTCCGATATGGTCAGCACCGCGATCCGGATCGGCTTGAAGCTGCGAGCCAGATCAACGGCCACGCTGGATCGTTCCATCGGCGCGCATCCGCAGCGCTTGCGATCCGCTCAGCCCCGGAAAGGTCGGCCACATCCCCTGAACCAGCGCCATCCGGCTTTCCGATGGGCCGCCCGCTTGCCGTTCATACATCCAGTAATTGCGCATTACGATGTTCACATAGCCGCGCGTCTCCCAATAGGGGACGCTTTCGATCCACAGCAGCGGATCGCCCTTGTCCTTGATCTCGGTATTCCAGCGGGTGATCGGGGTCAGCCCGGCGTTGAAGGCGGCCATCACCTTGGGCAGCAGGCCCTGCGTTCCGGGCGAATCGCGGAGCATTTCCATATGCCGTTGGCCGAACGCGAGATTGACCTCTGGTTTGCCAAGATCAGTGGCGTTGCCTGAAACCCCCAGCGCCCCGGCATGGTCGCGCGCGGCAGCCGGCATGATCTGGAGCAAGCCGCGAGCGCCCGCCGGGCTGACCACTTTGGTTCGGAACACCGATTCCTGCAGGGTATGGGCATAGACCAGCGCCGGATCGACTTTCCAGCCGGTCACCGGGGTCCATTTAGGCGTGGGAAAGCGGGCCGCGGGTTCGGGCTTGCCGCCGGGCGGGGCGTTATAGGCCATCCACATCTGCGTTCCCGGCATCCCCAGACTGCGGGCGAGGCGCGAGAGCGGCTGATAGTGCTGCGGCGCGCCGATCCGGGCCTGATGGCGCAACACTTCATCGGCGCGGCCATCCTCGCCAATTTCGGACAGCATCACCGCGACGCGGACATTGGGCACATCGCGCAATTGTTGCCAGTCATTCGGAGTAAAATCGGGCGCTTCGTGGGTCTTGGGCAAAGTGATCCCCAGCTGCTCGGCGGCGAGCATCCCATAGAGCGTCTCGTCCATCCGCGCGGCCATTTTCAGCGGGGCGGCGGCCTTTTCCGGCAGGCGGCAGCGGACCAGCGCGCGGCTGTTCCAGTAATGCCCAGCCGCGGTCAGTTCGGCATTTTCAGACAATTGCGCGGTGCGGGCAAAGGCATCAGCGGCGCCGGTGCAATCGTCCAGCCGCCAGGCGGCCAACCCCGCGATCCACCAGCCTTCTGCGACCCACGGCCCGGCGCCGTCTTGTGCGGTTTGGGCCACGGCATAGGCGCTGGCATCATCATTCTCGATGTAGAAACTCCACGCCACCTTGGATCGCCATTCGGCCCGGGCGCGGGGGGATAGCTGGGTGTCGATCCCGTCGAGCACGGCCTTGGCCGATGCTGGATCATCGGCCTTGATTTTGCCATTGATCGCAGCGGCGACGGCGCCCGGCATGGTCCCATCGGCGGCTTCGCGCGGGCGGATCCGTTTGGCGAAACTGGGCTGGCTGACCAGCCGGTTGGCCTGCGGCAGCGCGGGCAGCATAGCGGCCCCGCGTTTCTGCGCCAACGCGGCGATCTGTTCGGCCTGCGGCAGATCGACCCCGCCCGCCAGCCAAGCGTTCAGCGCATCCAGCTCGATCTTGGGCGATCCGGCGGCGGTGTAGTATTCGGCCCGCGCCACCTGATGCAGTGGGCCTTCGGGGCGCTGGACAAACAGCGCCTGCACTTTGGCCCAATCGCCCCGGTCAATCGCGGCGAACAGCTGGCGGTAATAGTCGCGGTCTTCCTTGTTCAGCAAAGTCGGCACGTCGCTGCGATCGGACCGTTTGGCAAAGTATTCCATCGCGGCGGCATTGGCCTGCGCAGCCTGCGGCAGGCCCACCGCCGCAAGGGCGATGGCCGAGGCAGCAAGGCTGGCGTTTCGGATTGTCGGTATACGCAAAAAAAGTCCCCGCTCAGTCCCGGTGGCGATCAGGTCAGGCGGTCTGCCAATCGAGCAGTGCCTGCCACAAAACCGCCTTACCCCGAGGCCGAGCCATCAAAGTGGCCAGCCCTGGCGATGCCAGAGCCGGAATGCTGGGGCCTACATGGTAAAATTGCTGAAAAGGTTCAGCGCTTTTCGTTCGGTCGTGGCCAAGAAGCGATGAGACGTGCGGTCCGAACGAAATCAGCCGTTTTGGCGCGGCCAATGCCACGTGGTGCAGCGCCAATTCGCCCAGCCCCGCGAGGCCCAGCGCGGCCCAATCGGCCATCGGCGTGTGGCGCGGCAGCAGGCTGGCGAAATAGGTCTGAGCGGGGTCGATCCCCAGCGCGGACAGGATCGCGTTGACCAATTTTCCTTGCTCGCCCGACAGCAGCTGCTGCGAATCGCCGGCCTCGGGCTGATCGACCAGCACCAGCATCGCCGCATCGCGTGGCCCGCGTGGCGGCACCCGGCCCGAAATTTGTCCGCCATCGAGCGAAGGTTCAGCCAGCCACCAAGCGTTAAAGGCGGGCAGGTCTTGCGGCCAGTCGGCGCGGTCCAGCGTGATCGCTGGGGCTGGCGGGGCCGGGGCTGGCGCGGTGTATTGCACGGCGGCGGGCGGCGGCGGTTCCGTAGCGACAGGGGCTGGCGCTGCCAACCAGTCGCGCGCCACATCGGTAAAGTCGTGATCGACCCCGGCCGCCCGCCACCAATCCAGCGCGGCTGCAATATCGCGGGCCAGAGGCACCTGCGGGCCGGATGAAGAGGATGGCAAAGTCACAGCAATGATCTTGACCTGCCCCGCCGCAGCTTTCAAGGGTTAGACCTAAGAAAAACCACTCACAGGGTATGGAACGAAGGCCATGAGCGAACGCGAATCGATGCCGTATGACGTTGTGATCGTCGGAGCTGGGCCAGCAGGCCTGGCCGCAGCGATCCGGGTTAAACAGGTGAATGCCGACCTGACGGTTTGTATCCTTGAAAAAGGGTCCGAAGTCGGCGCGCATATCCTGTCGGGCGCGGTGGTCGATCCCAAGGCTTTGGACGAACTGCTGCCCGACTGGCGCGAGGCTGGCTGCCCGATGGCGCAAAC
>JANMHL010000247.1:0-16264 GCA_031375125.1 Novosphingobium sp.
CGCGCCCAGCCGGTCGGTGACGAATTCGAACGCGGTGTGGCGATAATAGTCGAGGCCGCGGACCAGCGATTGCGAGCGGGCCCAGGCCACGCCCGCCGCATCCAGTCCGCTGGTCACCGCGCCGAAAAAGTCCTGCGCATCCCCACTCAGAAAGTCGTCGATCTTGGGCGCGCCCGCCACAAACGCCTGATCGCGCGGATCCTTCGAATCCAAAATCCGCAGCGGATTGCGTTCCAGCCGGTCCTGCGAATCTTCGCTCAGCTCACCTTTCACCGCGCGGAAGTATTCGACCAATGCCGCGCGCCAACTATCCCGGCTGGCCCCATTGCCCAGCGTGTTGAGCATCAGCGTCACGCCATCACTGATCCCCAGTTCCTTCAGCAGCTGATCCGCCATCACCAGCAGCTCAACGTCAGCCTGCGGTTCTGCCGCTCCGATGATCTCGGCGTCGAGCTGGTGAAATTGCCGATAGCGGCCCTTTTGCGGACGCTCGTACCGGAAAAGCGGACCGTGGGTGGCCACCTTCAGCGGGGCGTGTTGCTGCCAGCCGTTGGTGATGTAGGCCCGCGCAATCCCGGCGGTGAATTCCGGGCGCAGGGTCAGCGATTCGTCGCCCCGGTCGAGGAAGCTGTACATTTCCTTCGAGACCACATCGGTCGTCTCACCAATGCTGCGGCTGAACACTTCGGTCTTTTCAAACACCGGCATTTCGATCCGGCGAAAGCGGTAGAGCTTGCGGACCCGTTCGAACGTCTCGACCACATGGGCAAAGGCCTCAGCCTCTGCGCCGAAGATGTCCTGCGTTCCGCGAATGGCTTTTGGCGTGTTCATGGCGCTTGCCCCTAGCGGGTATGGCCTTTGTCGAAAAGGGTGCAGGCGAATCTTGCGGGATTGCGCAACTGCCGCCACAACTGCCGCCTATGAAAAAGCTAACAGGGTCCGCCATTGCCGTTATTGCGCTCGCTTTTGCTGCGCCGGCCATTTCCACCAGCCTTTCGGCGCCGATGGCGGTGCCGCTGTCGCGCGCAGTGCCCGATGCGGCCGATACGCCTTATCCCGGCGGCACGATGCGGCTGGATATCGATGCGACTGATATTACCCGCGGCGCTTACCGCGTCACTCAGACCTTGCCGGTCGCGCCGGGGACCAAGCGGCTGACGCTGATGCTGCCGCAATGGCTGCCCGGCAACCACGGCCCGCGCGGCACAATGGCGGAACTGGTTGATCTGCAGTTTTTTGCCGGATCCCAGAAACTCAGCTGGAAGCGCGATCCGGTCGAGGTGTTCGCTTTCCACATCGACGTGCCCGATGGCGCGCGCGAAGTGGTCGCCAAATTCATCCACACCAGCCCGCTGCAAGCCGCTGAGGGCCGGATCACCATGACTCAGGAAATGCTCAACCTGCAGTGGGAGAAGATGAGCCTGTACCCCGCCGGGCATTACGTTCGCCAGATCCGGGTCAAACCGAGCGTGACCCTGCCGCAAGGCTGGACCGCCGCAGCGGCGCTCGATGGGGTGCAACAAACCGGCAACCGGCTGTCCTGGGCCGAGACCAGTTACGAGATTCTGGTCGATTCGCCGCTTTTCGCCGGCAAGTATTTCCGCAAGTGGGATCTGGGCCAAAACGTCACGCTCAACGTGATCGCCGACAAGCCCGAGCAGCTGGCGGCCAAGCCCGAATATATCGAGCAGCACCGGCACCTAGTGACCGAGGCGCGGCTGGCGTTCGGCGCGAATCATTTTGATCGCTACGAAATGCTGCTGGCGCTGACCGACCGAATGGGCGGGATCGGACTGGAGCATCATCGCTCATCCGAAAATCAGTTGGAGCCGGGCACTTTCCTTGAGTGGGACAAGTACGAATTTGACCGCAATCTGCTGCCGCACGAGTATTCGCATTCGTGGTCGGGCAAATACCGCCGCCCGGCGCGGCTGTGGACCCCGGATTATCGGCAGCCGATGCAGGACGATCTGCTGTGGACCTATGAAGGCCAGGACCAGTTCTGGGGCACCGTGCTGGCCGCGCGCTCTGGCCTGCAGGGCAAGGACGTGGTGCTGGGGATGCTGGCCAACTGGGCTGGTGGATTTTCAATGCAACCGGGGCGGCGTTGGCGCTCGGTTGAGGATACCGGGCACGATCCAGTGTTCGCCGGGCGCAAGTCCAAACCCTATGCCAGCCTCGCCCGCAACGAGGATTACTACACCGAAGGCGCGTTGATCTGGCTGGAGATCGACCAGATCATCCGCGAACGGACCAGCGGCAAACGCAGCATTGATGATTTCGCCAAGCTGTTCTTCGGGATGAACGATGGCGACTATGGCCAACTAACCTTCGAAGTCGATGAGATCGTGACCAAACTGAACGCGGTTGCGCCCTATGACTGGCGCGGATTTATCGAAACCCGGATCAACACGCCCGGCCAACCAGCCCCGGTGATGGGGATCGAAAAGGGCGGTTACAAGCTGGTCTGGAAGGACGAGCCCAACCCGTTTGAAAAGGCCCGGATGGCCGATGCCAAGCAACTGACTTTGGGCTTTTCGATTGGACTGACGATTGACAAGGACGGCAAGGTTATCGCCACCTTGTGGGACAGCCCGGCGTTCAACGCCGGGGTCGTACCGGGTGCCAAGATCGTGGCGGTCAACGGCAACACCTATGACGCCGACACGATCAAAGCGGCGATCACGGCGGCCAAGGGCGGCGCGCCGCTCGAACTGCTGATCCAGCGCGGCAGCCGGTTCCAGACCGTCAGCATCGACTACAAGGGCGGGCTGCGTTGGCCCTGGCTGGAACGCGCCGCGCCGGGCAAGGCCCCGACCGGGCTGGACTTGCTGCTGAGCCCCAAGCGGCCCATGGCAAAACCCAAGGGCAAATAGGCCGGGCAAACAGGAGAGCGAGTATGGCACTAGGCAATCGTCTCGCTCCGCCCCGGTTCATCACCTTCGTCGTCCTGCTTCCGGTAGGTCTGGCGCTGTGGCGTTTGGCGCAGCCTGCGGCATCCTGGCAAGAATCGCTGACCATGGGGTTCGATTTTGCCGCGATAGCCTTTCTGCTGTCGCTGCTGCCGTTGTTGCGCAATTTTTCGGTCGCCGAAATGCGCCGCCATGCTGACCAGAACGACGCTAACCGGACCCTGATCCTGATCGTTTCGACACTGCTGGCACTGGTCGTGCTGGCGGCGATATCCGGCGAACTTGCAGCAGCGCGCGGCGGCGACCGGTTGGCGATGGGGAAGCTGCTGCTGACTCTGGCGCTGGCGTGGTTATTCGCCAATTCGGTCTATGCGCTGCACTATGCCCACGCCTTCTATTTCGGCAGCGACGGGCACGGCGATCATCGCGGCGGGATCGAATTTCCCGGCACCAAGTCACCGGACTACGCCGATTTCGCCTATTTCGCCTTTACTCTGGGGATGACCTTTCAAACCTCTGACGTGCAGATCACCGCTCCCGACGTGCGGCGGCTGGTGCTGGTCCACGGCTTGGTCGCCTTTGCCTTCAACATCGGGGTGATTGCTTTTACCATCAATGCACTCGGCTGATTTCCCGAACAGGTCGGCCAAGGACGGTGTTGCAGTGCAGCATCGACCGGGCTAAGGCCGCGACATCATGCGTATCGAAAAAATCCCCGTTGGCGACAATCCGCCCGAAAGCCTCAACGTCATCATCGAAGTACCGGTCGGCGGCGAGCCGGTGAAGTACGAATTTGACAAGGAATCGGGCGCGCTGTTCGTCGACCGGATCCTGCACACGCCGATGCGCTATCCGGCCAATTACGGCTTTATCCCGCACACCTTGTCTGACGATGGCGATCCGCTCGACGCGCTGGTAATCTCGCGCTCCCCCTTCATCCCCGGCTGCGTGGTCCGCGCCCGCCCGATTGGCGTGCTCAATCTGGAAGACGAGCATGGCGGCGATGAAAAGCTGATCTGCGTGCCGGTCGATTCAACTTTTCCGTATTATTCGGACATTGGTGAGCAAAAGGATCTGCCCTCGATCGTGCTGGCGCAGATCGAGCACTTTTTCACCCACTACAAGGATCTCGAGCCCGCGAAGTGGGTCCGGATCGGCAAGTGGGGCGATGCCGAAGACGCCAAGCGCGTCGTGCTGGAGTGCATCGCGCGGTATCAGGCTTCACTGTCTGCCTGACGGCAGCTGCAACACCGGCCCGCTCCCCCTCCCGACCACCCCTCCCGACCACCCATCGGGTAACCCTAGGATTGGGTGGTCGGGAGGGGGAGCGGGCCGGTGTTGCAAGCCAAACGCGGAAGCGGTTGGCGCACCAGCCGATTTACTCAATCCCCCGCCACAGTCATCCCATCGACCCGGATCGTCGGGACGTTGACCGTACGGTGCCATTCCAGATCGCTCGCCACGGAAAGCTGGCGGTACATATCCAGCAGGTTCCCCGCGACGGTAAATTCGGCGACCGGCCCGGCCAGCGCGCCCTTGACGATCCGCAGGCCCGATGCGCCGCGGCTGTAATCGCCGGTCACACCGTTGACTCCGTGGCCGATCAGTTCGGTCACGAACACACCCTCTTCGATATCGGCGATCAGTTCAGCCACGCTGAGCGATCCAGCGACCAAGTGAACATTGCTGGCACCGACCCCCGGCGATCCGCCCGCCCCGCGTACCGCATGGCCGGTTGGCGCAGCGGCGCCCAACTGGCGCGCGGCGGCGCTGTCCATCAGCCAGCCGGTCAGCCGCCCGTTTTCAACCAAGGCGCGCGGCGCGGTGGCCAGCCCTTCACCGTCAAACGGGCGCGAAGATAGCCCGCGGCGGCGCAGCGGATCATCGTGGATGGTGATCCCTGGGCCAAAAATCTGGTCATCGGCGTGGTCGAGCAGAAAACTCGCCCGGCGGGCAATCGCATTGCCCGAAATCGCCCCGATCAGGTGCGAGATCAGCGAGCCGCCCACCCGGGGATCGAACACGACTGGCATCTGCCCGCTTTTGACCCGGGCGGGATTCAGCCGGTGGACCGCGCGGGTGCCGGCTTGGTGGCCGATTTCGTGGAGCGGTGGCAGGTCCTCCAGATGGTGCGCCATCCGCCAGGCGTAGTCGCGCTGCATTCCGCCGCCTTCACCGGCAATCGCGGTGGCGCTGATCCCATGCATGGTCCCGCCGAACGAGCCGGCAAAACCGTGGCTGGTAACCAGCGCGAAGTTACGATTGGCGAGGCTGGCATGGCCGCCTTCGGAATTGGTCACACCCGGTACGGCGCGGGCGGCGTCTTCGACTTCCAAGGCGCGGGCACGCAATTGCGGCGGAGAAAGTTCGCCCGGATCAGCCACGTCGAGATCGGGGAACGCGCCCGTAAACAGCAATTCTGCTGCAGCGAACCCGGCGTACTGATCTTCGGGCGCGGCGCGGGCCATATCGACCGCGCGGGCGGCCAGCTCCTTCAGCGCGGCATCGGACAGTTCACTCGATCCAATCGAGGCCGAGCGCCTGCCAACGAATACCCTAAGATCAAGACTTTCGCTTTCCGACCGCTCAACATCTTCGAGCGCGCCCAGCCGGACGCCGACGCTTTCCGAAGATGATCCCGAATAGACCGCATCGGCGGCATCGGCCCCGGCGGCGCGCGCCATATCGATCAGCGCGGCGGCGCGGTCCTGGGCTTGGGTGGGGCTAAGCATCGGCGGCGCGTCTCCAGCTAGGGGAGCCGCCGATCTAGGGACTAACGTTCAAAAAGCAATCAGGCGAGGAGTTTGGCCATGCCGATAAACAGGCCCGACACCAGAAACGGCAAGCCGATCGCAGTGGCCCACAGCCACAGCTGATCGCGGCGGTAAAAGCTCTTGAATTGGGGATCGGCGGCTTGGCTATCGCTCAACCGGTTCCAGCGGGTTTCAAACCGGCGGCAGGCCGGGATAATCGCGGCAACCAGAATCACCAGTGCAAAATAGGGTAGCATCGATCCGCCGCGATTTTCCAGCGAGCCCATCGTGACGAAAATCTGCAGGACGGTGTAAACCAGCAAGGCATAAGCGATATTGTCGCTCATTCGTTTGCGCCAATCGAGCGGCCGTGCCGCTGCGCCGCGCAATCCGATGGCGTCACCCAAGACTTTGGCCATGCCCCGTCCTCTCTATTTGTTTTCTTGGGGCTGAGTAAATCACCGAAGCGCGGTTGTAGCAAGCCCTGTTAAGCATTGTCTGCAAAGCCGGTGGTGCAAAGGCCATGCACGAAACCTGCCAATTTGCGCCAAGGCGCTTGCGGCCAGCGCAAGGCCCGATTAGATCGAGAGCCTATGAGCGAAGTCCAGCACCTTGTCGCGCCGAACACCGATGCCATGCAGCCAATCCCGCAAGGCGGGCTGGAGGTGATCTCGATCGCCAAAAGCTATGACAAGCGCGCAGTGCTGACCGATATCTCGCTATCGGTTGGCAAGGGTGAAGTGCTCGGCCTGCTCGGTCCGAATGGCGCCGGCAAAACCACCTGTTTCTATTCGATAATGGGCTTGGTGCGGCCGGATTCGGGCCGAATCCTGATGGACGGAGTCGATGTCACGAATTTGCCGATGTATCGCCGGGCGATCCTTGGCCTTGGCTATCTGCCGCAGGAAACCAGCATCTTTCGCGGGCTGACAGTCGAACAGAATATCGCCGCCGTGCTCGAACTGGCCGAGCCGGACAAGGACGTGCGGGCACGCGAATTGCAGCGGCTGCTCGATGAATTCGGGCTCGACCGGCTGCGCAATAGCCCTGCGATGGCGCTATCGGGCGGCGAGCGGCGGCGCTGCGAGATTGCCCGGGCGCTGGCCGCCAACCCCTCGATCATGCTGCTTGACGAACCGTTTGCCGGGATCGACCCGCTTTCAATCAGTGATATCCGCAACCTCGTGACCGACCTGAAGAATCGCGGGATCGGGGTGCTGATCACCGATCACAACGTCCGCGAAACGCTCGATATCGTTGACCGCGCCTGCATCATCTATGGCGGACAAGTGCTGTTCGCGGGCAGCCCGGAAGAGCTGGTTGCGGATGAAAACGTGCGGAGGCTCTACCTCGGCGAGGGCTTCACGCTGTGATGCTTCGACAGGCTCAGCATGAGCGGGCTGGGGTTCTAGAACCCATGCCCCACGCCCGCTCAGCCTGAGCTTGTCGAAGGCCACCCGCAACGGTTGATCACAGATGGCTCTCGGCCCCCGCCTTGATCTTCGGCAATCGCAATCACTGGTGATGACGCCCCAGTTGCAGCAGGCGATCAAGCTGCTGGCGCTGTCGAACCTTGAAATTGAAGCCTTTATTGGCGAGGCGCTTGAGGCCAATCCGCTGCTGGATGTCGGCGGCAGCGCACCAGCCGATCCGGCAGATAGCCCGGCCCTCGACGATTTCCGCCGGACCACGTTGGAAAGTTCCCCCGCTGATCAGTTGATCGCCGAAGGCCGCGCCGCCGATGACCGCCCGCTCGATATTGATCCGGGCGCGCTCGACCGGGATCGCGATACTGGCGACTGGAGCTCTGACTTCCGTTCCGCCCCCGGCGAAAGCGGCCCCGGGATCGACGAGCGCGGCGCGGGCGAACCGAGCCTGGCCGAGCACCTCTATGCCCAGATCGGCACCGCCACCCGCGATCCGCGGCTGGCCTTCATCGCCCGGCATATCGCGACCGAGCTGGACGAGGCCGGCTATCTGCCCGCCACCACCCGCGAACTGGCGGGCGAACTGGCGGTGGATGAAGCCGAGGTGGAGGCGGCGCTGGCATTGGTCCAAAGCCTGGACCCAACCGGGATCGCCGCGCGCAGTCTGGGTGAATGTCTGGCGCTTCAGGCGCGCGAGGCGGATCGATATGACCCGTGCATGGCCAAGTTGCTGGACAATCTTGATCTGCTGGCGCGCGGCGAACTGCCACGGCTGAAGCGGATGTGCGGGGTCGATGACGAGGACTTCGCCGAAATGCTGGCCGAACTGCGCGGCTACGATCCCAAGCCGGGGCTGCGGTTCAGCCAAGGCGGCGGCGATCCGGTGACCCCCGATATTCTGATCGTGCCCAGCAGCGGCGAGGACGGCTGGGACATCTCGCTCAATCAGGCCACCCTGCCCCGGCTGGTGGTCAACCGCAGCTATTATGTTGAGCTGCGCGGGGCGAGCGATGACAAGGTGGCGCGTGGCTGGCTGTCAGACAAGCTGGCCGATGCCAACTGGCTGGTCAAAGCGCTCGATCAGCGGGCCAAAACCATCCTCAAAGTTGCCAGCGAATTGGTCAAACAGCAGGACGGCTTTTTCCGCCATGGCGTCTCGCAGCTCAAACCCTTGACGCTGCGGACAGTGGCCGAGGCGATCGAGATGCACGAATCGACGGTCAGCCGGGTGACCAGCAACAAGTACCTTTCGTGCCCGCGCGGGACGTTTGAGCTGAAATACTTCTTCACCTCGGGCGTCGGCGCGGTCGATGGCGAAGGCGGGGCTTCGGCCAGCGCGGTCAAAGCGGCGATTCGGACGCTGATTGATGCCGAAGATCCCAAAGCGATCCTGTCCGACGATACGCTGGTCGATCTGCTGAAGGCCAAGGGCTTTGACCTCGCCCGGCGAACGGTCGCCAAGTACCGCGAGGCGATTGGCCTTGGCAGTTCGGTCCAGCGGCGGCGGCAAAAGGCACTGGCGGGAATCCGGTGATCGGCTAGTCTGCGGCCAATTGCTGTTTGGGGGAGACCGCCGTCATGAAGTCCTATCGCCTGCTCGCCGCCTGCGTGGTGGCCGCCGTTGCCGCAGCGCCAGCGCTGGCCGATCGCCTTGAATATCGGGTGCTGACCCAAAGCCGCGATATCGGCCATCTGACCCTTGATCGCGAAGCAGGACGGATCAACGTCGATTTCGACTACATGCAGAACGGGCGAGGACCAACGATCAAGGAAGTGCTGCTGCTGGACAAGGACGGCGCGCCGCAGCGCTGGACCATCACCGGCCGCACCACGTTCGGCAATGCCGTGAATGAGAGCTTCTGGCGCGGCCCCGGCACGGTAAGCTGGCGTGATCTGGCTGGGCCGGGCGCGCTCAAAGGCAAAGACGTGCCGCGCTTCTACGCCAGCCAGAATGGTTCGCCGCTCGACGTGACGCTGATGGCCCAGGCACTGCTGACCGATCCGGACAAGATGATGCCGGTTGCCCCGGCCGGGACCGCCCGGCTGACCGAGCGCGCCCGATCGACCTTTGACGGGCCGAACGGCAAGATCGCGGTCATCACGTATGAATTGTCCGGACTGTCGCTGAACCCGACCTATATCACGCTGGATACCAAGGGAGAGCTGTTCGCCATCGCCAGCGCGGACTTCATCATTGCCCGCAAGGGCTATGAACTAGCCGCCGACGAGCCGCTGCGGGCGCTTTCTGAAAAGCTCGAATCCGATCGCTTCGCCGGAATCCAGACCGAATATGCCCATCGCTTTGACGGTCCCGTGCGGATCCGCAACGTCCGGGTTTTTGATCCAGCCAGCGGCCAGCGCAGCGCGCCCAGCGATGTTGTGATATTCGGACGCCGAATTGCCGCGATCGAACCGGCCGGTAGCCGCGCTGGTCCGGGCGAGGCCGAGATTGATGGCGCTGGCGGCACGCTGGTGCCGGGCCTGTTTGAAATGCACGGACACTTGGCCCAGCAAGACGCGCTGATGAACCTGCTGGCCGGGATCACCACGGTCCGTGACATGGGCAATACCAATGAAGTGCTGGACGTGCTGATCGATCGGATCAACACGGGCGAAGTGGCCGGTCCGCGGATCGTCCGCTCTGGCTTTATCGAAGGCAAAAGCCCGTTCAGTTCCGCCACTGGAAAGCTGGTCACCAGCGAGGCCGAAGCGATCGACGCGGTCCGGTGGTATTCCGCGCGCGGGTTCTGGCAGGTCAAGCTGTACAATTCGATGGATCCCAAGTGGGCCCCGGCCGTGGTGGCCGAAGCGCACCGGCTGGGGATGCGGGTAGCGGGCCACGTCCCGGCCTTTTCCAGCGCCGACGAAATGATCGGTGCGGGCTTTGACGAGGTCACGCACGTCAACCAGCTGATGCTCGGCTGGGTGCTAAACCCGGGTGAGGATACCCGCACCCTGTTCCGCTTCACCGCGATGCGGCGGTTCAACACGATCGATCTGAATTCGCCCAAGGTCCGCTTCACGCTGGATGAAATGGTCAAGCGCGGCGTGGCGCACGAACCGACCATCGGCATCCACGAACTGGGCCTGACCGCGCTCGATGGCCGCACGAACCCGGGCGCAATCGACTATATCGACCATATGCCCCCGTCCGAGCAGCGCCAGTTGAAGCAGGCCCTGTTTGGGGCCGATACGCCCAAGGAGCGGGCCGAATATGTTGCCGCCTATGGCAAGATCATCGAAACCCTGACCGAGATGCACCGGCGCGGGATCATGCTGATCCCGGGCACCGATCTGGGCGGCGGTTTCACCTATCACCGCGAGCTGGAATTGTTCGGAAAGCTGGGGATGAGCCCGGCGCAGGTCCTGCGCCGCGGCACCTGGGACATGGCCCGCTATCTTGGGCAGGACCAGCAGCTGGGCAGCATCGGGCGCGGCAAGCTGGCGGACTTCTTCCTGGTTCCCGGCGATCCGACCCAGGATCTGCGGGCGATCAAGAAGGTCGCGATGGTGGTCAAGGACGGCGTGGTCTATTTCCCGGATGAAATCTATCCGCGCCTCGGGATCAAGCCGTTCGCTTTCGTCCCGCGCCTGACCCGGCCCGCCACGGCAACGAAATGAGCGTACCGTAACAGGCCGGATCAGCCGGGTTTTCAAATAGCATTGTGAAATTGTCAGCGGCTGTTAGCGTCCGGCCAGCGACCGCGCCTTGGGATGTCGTAGGGGACCACTTGGATGACTATCAACGAAGCTGCCGCCGGTGTGCATGGCGATACTGTTCCGATTGCCGACGGTTCTGGCGCGACGCTTGATCGCGGGTTCTTTGGCCATCCGCGCGGGCTCGGCTTTCTCGCCGGGACCGAGATGTGGGAGCGGTTCAGCTTTTATTCGATGCAGTCGCTGTTGATGCTGTACATGGCCAAGTACCTGCTGCTGCCCGAAAATGCGGGCAAAGTGGCCGGGATCGGGATTTATCGCAGCGTGCTCGAGGGGATCTTCGGGCCAATGACCAATCTGGCTTTGGCAGCGCAGACTTTCGGGCTCTATTCGGGCTTCATTCTGGTTACCCCATTGATCGGGGCCTGGCTGGGCGACCGAGTGCTGGGCCGGACCAAGACCGTGACGATGGGCGCCCTGCTGATGAGCGCGGGCCATCTGACCATGGCGATCGAACAGGCGTTTCTGCTGGCGCTGTTGCTGCTGATCATCGGCGGCGGACTGTTTATCAGCAATCTCGCTGCGCAGATCGGCGGGCTTTATGCCCCTGACGATACTCGCCGGACCCGCGCTTTCGGCATCTACCTGATGGCGGTGAACGTTGGCGCACTGGCACACCGCTGATATCGGGGACGCTGGGTGAGCGGGTTGGCTGGCACTGGGGCTTTGGCGCGGCTGGGGTCGGGATGCTGATCGGGCTGACATCCTACCTGTCCGGGCGGCGGCATTTTCCGGCCGATGTGATTGCCCAAGGGGTCAAGCGCCCGCCGCTGACCAAGCGGCAATGGCAATCGGTTGGCGGGCTGATCCTGCTGTATATTCCCAAGCTGTTTTTCTTCGCCGCAGTCCAGCAAGCCTATGGGATCATGGTGCTGTGGGCCGATACGGCGGTGGACCGCAAGGTTGGCGGGTTCGAAATCCCGGTAACCTGGGCGCTGACCGCCGATG
The DNA here is from genome assembly GCA_031375125.1 of Novosphingobium sp. GTDB lineage: Bacteria > Pseudomonadota > Alphaproteobacteria > Sphingomonadales > Sphingomonadaceae > Novosphingobium. The sequence goes on from JANMHL010000247.1 coordinate 11,758, forward strand.
GCATTCTGACCATTGCCGGAATTTTCGTCGCCAACTCGATCTGGGCAAAGCTGGCCGAAAAAGGCAACGAACCGCATGACATCCGCAAAATCGGCATCGCCAATTTGATCGCCGCGGCCTCGTTCCTGCTGATCGCCGCCTTTTCAGTGATGGCGCAAGTGCCGATCTATGGCTGGCTGTTGTTCTACCTCGTGCTGGCCTTTTCCTATGGCTGGAACGACCCACCGGCCCGCGCGCTGATCGCGCGCTATGCGCCGGGGTCGGTCAACGGGATGATGTTTGCGCTCTATTCGCTGTCAGGCGCGCTGGGGTTCTTCCTGCTCGGCTGGCTCGGCCGGTATTACGAGCCGCTGGGTCCAACCAAGTATTTCCTGCTGACCGCGACCCTGCCAATCGCCGGCGCGGTGATGCTGATCGCCTTTGCCCACCCGCTCGAACGCCTGCTGGCGCGCGGCGATGCAGACCGGGATGATTTGAAGCAATAGGCGGCTCAGCATCGTCGATTAACCAGGGTTTCATTGCTTCCGCCTAAGCTGCGCCCATGCCGCACACTGACGTTTTAGAAGACAGCGCCAATGACGTGCTGCAAGGCACGGTCTGGGCGACTGGTGTGCCCAAGTGGCTGTGGACGGCGGTATTTCTCTGGACCACAGGTTTAGCAGGGGCAGGCAAGGTGGCTCTAGGTCTTCACTTTTTCGGACCCACCATCTACCGGCTTGAACAGCTGCCCTTTGCCATCTGGTGGGTGCCCCTACTGGTAGTGTCATTGCTCGCGGGGCCACCGCTTGCAGTGCTGCATGGCTCGCGCACTTGGATACGGAACTACTTCCCGGAACTTGGAACGGCGATGGCCTCGAACTGAGCGACGGACGGACCATTTCGTGGCGTGAGTTCAAGTACGTCTACATGGGCTTTGCTGAGCGGCGCGAAGTCCTGACTATCGCAACCGATACTTTCGGCCCCGAAGGGGCTATCCTGATCCCAAAATCTGCGCTGCTCGATCCCGAACAAGCGGTCGATCAGCTGAAGCGGGCCAAGCGTCATTACACATGCCGCGATGCCGCTCTGGATGTGGCGTCTAAATTCGTCGTGGCGCAATTGGCCGCGAAGCGCCGACTGGTCGAGGCCTATGGCAAGACAACGTCCGAGCTCATCGCAGAAGGGCTTCCGGCAGGCCGCGGGATGGCGCTACCAACCTATTTCGCGGTCGAAGAAGTCGAGAAAGTCTTTGGCAAACCCGAATCAGGTTGATCCATACCTCAAGCCTCCAGCTCAATGTCCCAGTACAGCCAATCGCGCCAAGTCTCATGCAGATAGTTGGGCGGAAAGCCCTTGCCGCGTTCCTGCAGGTGCCAGTTGGTCGGGCGGATCGGCGGGACCAGCAGTGGCATCTTGGCCTGGGCCGGGGTGCGGCCGCCTTTTTTGAGGTTGCAGGGCGCGCAGGCGGTGGCGACGTTTTCCCAGCTGGTCCGACCGCCCAGCCGCCGGGGGACGACGTGATCGAACGTCAGCTGCTGCGGGCTACCGCAGTATTGGCAAGCGAACCGATCGCGCAGGAACAGGTTGAACCGGGTGAAGGCGGGAAATTCGCTTGGCCGGACATATTGCCGCAGCGCGATCACGCTGGGGATCGGCATGGTCCACGATGGGCTGTGCACTTCGCGGGCATAGCTGGCGACCACGTCGACCCGTTCGAGGAAGATCGCCTTGATCGCGGTCTGCCACGGCCACAGGCTGAGCGGGTAATAGCTGAGCGGGGTGTAATCGGCGTTCAGCACCAATGCCGGACAATCGGACAAAGCCCGCGAGGGATCCCCCTCAGCGCTGCGGAACCGGGCCGCGCGCTCAATCAGCTCCGCCTTGAGCATGGTCTCCGGTATCGCGCTGAAGTGACGGTTTGATGGCAGATCATATGACTAGAGAACATGGTGCGGCCTGCGCCGTCAAGACTTGCCTTGCGGCGCAATCCACAGGACAATCGCAGTTGTGACCCCGCGCACCCGCTTTGCCCCCAGCCCAAACGGCCACCTGCACTTGGGCCACGCCTATGCCGCGATTGTGGCGCATGATCTGGCGCGCGCGGGCGGCGGGGCGTTTCTGGTGCGGATCGAGGATATCGACGGCACCCGCAGCCGGGCCGAACTGGCGGACGAAATGCTGGCCGATCTGGCCTGGCTGGGTTTGCACAGGGACGGGCCAGTGCTGCACCAGTCCAGCCGCCTCGCCGCCTATGCTGATGCAGGCGAACGCCTGAAAGCGCTGGGCCTGCTCTATCCGTGCCACTGCACCCGCGCGCAGGTTCTGGCGTCCAGCACCACGCTCGGCCCCGATGGCCCGCTCTATCCCGGCACCTGCCGCGGTCGCGGAGCCGATCCGGCGGGAGCAGCCTGGCGGCTCGATATGGCACGCGCGGCGGACTTGGCCGGGCCGCTGGAGTGGGAAGATGCGCTGGCCGGGGTGCAAGCGGCGAACCCCGCGCAATTCGGCGATGTGGTGCTGCTGCGCAAGGAAGCCCCCGCCAGCTATCACCTCGCCGCGACGATTGACGATGCCGATCAAGGAATCACGCTGGTCACGCGCGGCGCCGACCTGTTCCTTTCGACACATATCCACCGGCTGCTGCAGGCCCTACTTGGGTTGCCGGTGCCGCGCTGGCATCATCATGGCCTGTTGACCCAGCCTGATGGAAACAAACTGGCCAAGCGGCGCGGATCGCCTGCGCTTAAGGACTTGCGCGATGCTGGGGAAGATGGAGCGGCCTTGGCTGAACGGCTGCGGTCGGGACAGTTCCCGGCTGGCCTTCGATTAACACAGCGAGTAGGATACATCGCATGACCTGGTTCTTCATCATCGTAATCGCCGCCCTGATGGGGCTGACGCTCTATTCGCTGGTCCGCGGGATCGTCGCTTTCATGCAAAGCACCCAGCAGGATCTAAACCGACCAGACAGCGCGGGTCCAAGCGAAATGCAGTTGCTGCAAAGCAAGATGATGTTTCGCCGGATCCTGTTTCAGGGCGCCGCGATTCTGGTTGCCATGGTGATGCTGAAAGCCAGCCAGAACTAGGACGCCGCCCGTGGTAAAACTCAACAAGATTTACACCCGGACCGGGGACGATGGTACCACCGGTCTGGTCGATGGCAGCCGGGTGGCCAAGCACGCCGCGCGGATGGAAGCGATCGGCGCAGTGGACGAAGCGAACAGCGCGCTTGGTCTGGCGGTGGAGGGGTTAGACCAGTTTCAGTCGCATCGCGGCGTGCTGGTGCGGATGCAGAATGACCTGTTCGATCTGGGGGCCGATCTGGCCACTCCAGGCGCGGATTTCAGCCCTTCGGAGCTGGTCCTGCGGATCATTCCGGAGCAGGCGGCCTGGATCGAGGCGCAGATCGATGCACTCAACGAACACTTGCCGCCGCTGACCAGTTTCATCCTGCCAGGCGGCTCCGAAGCCGCCGCGCGGGTCCACATCGCCCGCGCCAGCGTCCGCCGCGCGGAACGCGCGATGACCGCCCTTGGCGAAGCAGAACCGGTCAATCCCGCCGCGCTTGCCTATATCAACCGGTTGTCCGATTACCTGTTCGTACTGACCCGCGCGATCAATGCCGCCGGCAGCGGTGACGTGCTGTGGGTGCCGGGGAAAAACCGATAGCATTTGCGCCCAATCGCCGCTAATCCGCCGCCCTTGCTGCACGTGCGAAGGGAATGACAACCATGCGGATCGTCGGGATTATCGGGGCGGGCCAAATGGGCTCGGGCATTGCCCAGACGGTCGCCCAGAACGGCATCAAAGTGCTGCTGGCCGACGTTGACGTTGCCCTCGCCGAAAAGGCCAAAGCCGGGATCGACAAGGCGCTGGCGCGGATGGTTTCGCGCGATAAAGTCACCCCGGCCGAAGCCGAAGCGGCGCTCGCCCGGATTTTGCCGGTGGGCAATTACGCCGCGATGGCCGATGCCGATCTGATCATCGAAGCGGCCACCGAAAAGGAAGAAATCAAGCGCAAGATCTTTGAGGCAGTCGGCCCGGTTTTGCGCGCCGATGCAATCCTCGCCTCGAACACCAGCTCGATCCCGATCACCCGGATGGCGACCAGCTCACCCGACCCCAAGCGCTTTATCGGCTTGCACTTTTTCAATCCGGTTCCGGTGATGGGCCTGATCGAAGTAATCCCCGGCCTCGCCACGGCCAAAGACACCACACTACGGACCCGTGCCTTTGCCGAAAGCCTCGGCAAGCAGGTGGTTATGGCTGAGGATGAACCCGGCTTCGTGGTCAACCGGATCCTGCTACCGATGATCAACGAAGCAGTTTTTGTGCTGGGTCAAGGCACCGCCAATATCGCCGATATCGACAAGGGTTGCCGGCTTGGACTCAACCACCCGATGGGTCCGCTTGAACTGGCCGATTTCGTCGGACTGGACACCTGCCTCGATATCGTTCGGGTGCTGTATAACACCACCGGCGACAGCAAATACCGCCCGGCGCCGCTGCTGGTCAAATATGTCGAAGC